>JBFXEK010000260.1:0-3747 GCA_050180155.1 Thiomonas sp.
CCACCTACGGCCCCGTGTGGTACCCGCAGGTCACCGTGGCCGACTAGGCGCCCTACCGCTACGGCCGCTGGGCCTGGGTGGAGCCCTGGGGCTGGACCTGGGTGGACGACGCGCCCTGGGGCTTCGCGCCCTCGCACTACGGCCGCTGGACGCAGATCGGCCCGCGCTGGGCTTGGGTGCCCGGCAGCTTCGGCCCGCGCCCGGTGTACGCGCCGGCGCTGGTGGCCTTCGTCGGTGGCGACAACTGGAGCGTGGCGCTGGGCAGCCCCGGTGCCGCGTGGTTCCCGCTGGCGCCGGGCGAATACTGGCGCCCGCACTACCACGCCAGCGACCGCTACCACCGCGGCCTGAACTGGGGCCGCGAGCGCGTGCGCCCGCCGGCCGACGGCTACCACTTTCACCGCCGCCCCAATGCCGTGACCTACGCCCCGGCCGACCAGTTCGGCGGCGGCCCGCGTGGCCGCCGGCCCGGCTTCGGCGACGGTAGCCGCCTGCCTGCTGGCGCGCTGAACGACAGCCGCATCGTCGCCCCGCCGCCGCGCGCCTGGGTGCCCGGCGTGCAGACGCAGGCGCCGCTGCCCACGCTGCGCCCTGACCGGCCCGATCGCCCAGGTGCTGGCGTGCGCGAGCCGCGCCCGCCGCGTGGCGGCGCCGACCGCGGCGTGGCCGCACCCGCGCCGTCGCCCGCCCGCCTGCCCGTGCCCGACGGCCGCGGCATGCGCTATGGCGACGATGCCCAGCCGCCCATGGCGCGGCCCACGCGGCCCGCACCGCCCGAGCGCTACGAATCGGGCAGCCTGGAGCGCAACCGCTACCTGCGCGATCAGGCCGAGCGCGATGGCGCCCGCATGGGCGTGCCGCAGCCACGCAACCCGCAGGCGCGCGAGGCGCAGCAACAGCAGTTGCAGATGCAGCGCCAGCAGGATGAGCGCGTGCGCGAACTGCAGCCGCGCCCGGCGGTCATCAACCCGCCACCCGCCGTGGCCCCGCAGATGCCACGCGTGCAGCCGATGCCGGCGCAGCGGCCGTTCTCGTCGGGCGAGCTGGGCCATGTGCCGCGCCAGCTGGAGCGCCCCGCCATGCCGCAACGCGAGCAGCGCGCCATGCCGATGCGCGACTCCGGCGCGCTGGCACCGCGCGAGCCGCGCGAACGGCGCGGCATGATGGAGCCGTGAAGGTGAACGCCAACGCTTCGTTATTGATAGCTGCTGGCGCTTGATGGGTGGGCGCTGAAGGCGGTTTTGGCCTGAAAATCAAGCCGGCCGCAAGGCAGCCCGTTCCACGTCCGGATCGAAACGACATGAACTTCTTCATTCCGGCGACAGCCGGAATCCAGACGACGCGCGTGCGCAGCACATGGAGCCCGGCTTTCGCCGGGATGACGGTGGTTGACGTCTTGAGGTGGAAACGGACTCAGTTGCCCGCCACCGTCATCCGGTCGATGAGCACCGAACCCACGGTTTTCGAGCCATAGGTGTAGGCATCGGCCCCCACCGCCTGCAGCCCCAAGAACATCTCGCGAAGGTTGCCGGCGATGGTGATCTCCTGCACCGGGTAGGCGATGCGGCCGTTCTCCACCCAGAAGCCGCTGGCGCCGCGCGAATAGTCGCCGGTGACGTAGTTCACGCCCTGGCCCATCAGCTCGATCACCAACAGGCCGGTGCCCAGCTTGCGCAGCATCTCGTCCAGGTCGTCGCCCGCGCGCGTCAGGCGCGACCGCAGCGTGAGGTTGTGCGAGCCGCCGGCGTTGCCCGTGGTCCTCATGCCCAACTTGCGCGCCGAATAGGTGCTGAGGAAGTAGCCCGCCACACGCCCCGCATCCACCACCTTGCGCGCCTGCACGCGCACGCCTTCCTCGTCGAACGGCGACGAGCCCTTGCCGCCGATGATGAACGGGTCTTCGAGCACGTCGATGTGCTTGGGCAGCACCGGCTTGCCCAGCGAATCGACCAGGAACGAGGTCTTGCGGTACAGCGCGCCGCCGCTCAGCGCCTGCGTCAGGCTGCCCAGCAGGCCGGCGGCCAAGGGCGACTCGAACAGCACCGGGCACTGGCGCGTGCCGATTTTGCGGCTCTTCAGCCGGCTCAGCGCGCGCTCGGCGGCGTAGCGGCCCACGGCCTCGGGCGCGGCCAGGTCGCGCGCATTGCGCTCCGAGCTGTACCAGTAGTCGCGCTGCATGTCGTTGCCCTTGCCGGCAATCGGCGCGACAGACAGCGAATGGCGCGAGCTGGCATAGCCCCCACGAAAGCCGTGCGTGTGCGCGCTAAAGAAATGGCTTTGCTGCGCCGACACGCCGGCGCCCTCGCTGTTGGTGATGCGCTTGTCCACCGCCAGCGCCGCGTGCTCGCAGGCCAGCGCCAACTCGGCCGCCTGCTCGCTGGTGATGGGCCAGGGGTGGAACAGGTCCAGGTCGCGCTGCTCGGTGGCCACGTCGGCCTCGTCCGGCAGGCCGGCCACCGGGTCTTCGGCCGTGAAGCGGGCAATGTCGTAGGCCGCCTGCACCGTCTGCTCGATGGCGGCGCGCGAGAAGTCCGACGTGCTGGCATTGCCGCGCCGCTGGCCCAGGTACACCGTCACGCCCAGCGACTTGTCGCGGTTGCGCTCCACCGTCTCCAGCTCGCCCTTGCGCACGCTCACGCTCAGGCCCGAACCTTCCGACGCCTCGGCGCCCGCGTCGGTGGCACCCAGCTTCTTGGCATGCGCCAGCGCGGTGTCCACCAGCTCTTCAAAAAAGGCGCGCGAATAAGAAAAGCCCGGCAGGGGCTTGGATGTGTCTTGCATGGTGGCGGCTATCATACTTTTCCGCCCGCCCGAGCCAGCAATGCCCATCACCTACCGAAATGCCCGCAGCGCCGACGCAGAAGCAATCTGCCGCGTCGTCCGACGCTCCATCACAGAGTGTTGCGCAGCCGATCATGGCGGCGACCTCCGTCTGCTCACCGCCTGGCTCGCGAACAAGACAACCGACACGGTGCGAGACTGGCTCCACAGCAAGCCGTCCATCGCTGTGATCGCGTGTCGAAACGAGGATGCGGTCGGCTTCGGCATGGCGACGCCAGGAGAGATCAAACTCTGCTACGTGCTGCCCGAGGTCCGCTTCCAAGGCGTCGGCAAAGCGCTGCTACAACGGCTTGAGCAGGCGGCCATCCATTCGACCGAACCTGCCTTGAGACTGGACAGCACGCGCACTGCGCAGGACTTTTACGCGCGCAACGGATTCAGTCCTGATGGTGATCCAATCAGCGCATTTGGATTAACCGCGCAACCGATGCGCAAACCCCTCACGTTCCACTGAAAATCGCATGTCCCGCAAACCCAAGAGAGGCTATTTCGTCCGCGGCCAGTTCGTCGCCGAAGGCAGCGAGCTGGACGAACAGCTCAAGGCCGAGCTGCGCGGCGACGGCCCCAGCAAGACCGAGCTGAAGGCGCAAAGCGCCGAGCTGCAGGCGCTGGGCGAGGCGCTGCTGACGCTGCGGCGCGACCTGTTCGAGCCGCTCGAGTTGCCCGGCAAGCTGGTCGACGGCCTGGAAGAACTCAAGCGCATCACCAACTTCGAGGGCAAGCGCCGCCAGAGCCAGTATGTGGGTAAGCTGATGCGCCAGTTGGACGAAGAACAACTGGCCGCCGTGCGCGCCGCGCTGGAAGAGCAGCGCAAGGGCCCCGCCGCCGAAACCCTGCGTCTGCACGCCGCCGAGCGCTGGCGCGAACGTCTGATTGCCGAAGACGCCGCCGTCAACGCCTGGGTGA
>JBFXEK010000261.1:0-3713 GCA_050180155.1 Thiomonas sp.
CCGGGGTCAGCGTGCACCTCCTCGGCCAGCATCTGGAGCTGCAAAACCTGCTGCGCGACGCCACGCTGGTCACCGTGGCCCTGCTGTCGCTGGCGACCACACCGTGGCAGGCGCGGCACGAAAACCACTTCACCTGGGGGCCGATGATCGAAGTGGCCAAACTGTTCGCCGGCATTTTCCTCACCATCATCCCGGTGATCGCCATTCTGCGCGCCGGCACCGATGGGGCGCTGGCGCCGTTGGTGCGGCTGACCAGCGACGCCGCGGGGCAGCCGCTGCCTGCAGCGTATTTCTGGCTGACCGGGTCGCTGTCGTCCTTCCTCGACAACGCGCCGACCTATCTGGTGTTTTTCAACCTCGCCGGCGGCGACGCGCCGCGGCTGATGGCCGAGGTGACGACGCTGCTGGCCATTTCCGCCGGCGCGGTGTTCATGGGCGCGGTGACGTATATCGGCAACGCACCGAACTTCATGGTCAAGGCCATTGCCGAACATCGCGGCATCCGCATGCCGTCGTTTTTCGGCTATCTGGGCTGGTCGCTGGCGCTGCTGCTGCCGAGCTTTTTGTTACTCACCGCGGTGTTCTTCCGATGAACGCTCTGACCCCGTCGCCGCGTCCGCGCGTACTCGTCGCCCGCGCGGCGTTTCCCGACCTCGTCGCCCGCCTCGACGCCGTTGCCGACGTCAGCCGCAACGCCGACGACCGCGTTTACACCCCGGCGGAATTGCGCGCGCTGCTGGCCGACAAAGACGGCGCGTTCATCACCGCGACCGAGCGCATCGACCGCGAGCTGCTCGCCGCGTGCCCGCAGCTGCGGGTCATCAGCACCATGACCGTCGGCTACGACCACATCGACGTGGCCGCGTGTCGGCAGCGCGGCATCGTCGTCACCCATACGCCCGATGTGCTGACCGAAACCACTGCCGACTTCGGCTTGGCGTTGCTGCTGGCTGCCGCGCGCCGCGTGACCGAGGCCGAGCGCCACCTGCGCGCCGGGCAGTGGACGCGCTGGAGCGTGGACTTTTTCGCCGGCGCCGATGTGCACGGCAGCGTGCTGGGCATCGTCGGCATGGGGCGCATCGGCCAGGCGATCGCCCGGCGCGCCGCGGGCGGCTTTGGCATGCGCGTGCTCTATCACAACCGGCACCGTCTGCCGGCCGAGGTCGAAGCGGCGGCCGGCGGCGCGCAATACCGCGGCCTGGGCGACCTGCTGCATGAGAGCGACCATGTGCTGCTGGCTTTGCCATACAGCCCCGAGGCGCGTCACCTCATCAGCGCAAAAGAGCTAGCGCGAATGAAGCCCGGCGCGACGCTGGTCAACATCGGCCGCGGCGGGCTGATCGACGAGCCGGCGCTGGCCGCGGCGCTGCAGTCCGGGCAGCTCGGTGCCGCGGGGCTGGACGTGTTCGAGGGCGAGCCGCAGGTCTGCGCCGAACTGCTGGCCGCGCCGCGCACCGTGCTCACCCCGCACATCGCCAGCGCCAGCATCCCGACGCGGCGGGCGATGGTGCAGCTGGCGGTGGACAATCTGCTCGCGGTGCTGCAAGGCCGGCCGCCGCTGACCCCGGTGCCCGTCTGAATCCGCAGCGCGCCGGCTCGCAGGAGGCGAGCCGGCGACCCTCCTACCCATCGAATGGCCAACGCATGACCTCCATCGACACCTTGCTCCTGATCGTTGCCTTGGTGCTGCTCGCGCTGCTGCTCGTCGTCGGCCTGCTGCTGCTGGCGCGGCTGCGCGGCCTGGCCGAACTGCGGCGCGAAATCGCCGCGGAAGTTGCGCCGCAGATGGAGCGCGTCGAGCGCGAGCTGCGCGCCGCGGTGCAATCGAGCGCGCAAGGCCAGCGCACCGAGCAGACCGCGCTGCTGGCGCAGATGCAGCAGACCTTGCTGACGCAGCAGGCCGAGGCCACGCGCACGCAAAACGCCCAGCTCGACGCCGTCGCGCTGGCGCTGCAGGCGCTGCAGAAAAACGTCGGCGACACCCTGGTGCAGCAGGTCGGCCAACTCAGCCAGCACAACACCCAGACGCTGCAGGCGCTGCAAGCGCAACTGGTGCAGCGCCTGGATGCGCTGCGCCAGACCACCGATCAGCGGCTTTCCGAGTCGCGGCAAAGCGCCGAGCAGGCATTGGCGGCGCTGCGCGAAGCCACCGAGGCGCGGCTGGCCGAGCTGCGTCAGGCGAGCGACAAGAACCTGGCCGAAGTGCGTGCGACGGTGGAGCAGCGGCTGCGCGAACTGCAGGCCGACAACGAAAAAAAGCTGGAGCAGATGCGCGCCACGGTCGACGAAAAACTCCACGCCACGCTGGAGCAGCGGCTGGGCGAGAGCTTCAAGCAAGTGGCCGAGCGGCTGGAGCTGGTGCACCGCGGTCTGGGCGAAATGCAGGCGCTGGCGCAGGACGTCGGCGACCTGCAGCGCGTGCTCACCGGGGTCAAGACCCGGGGCATCGTCGGCGAAATCCAGCTCGCCGCACTGATCGAGCAGGTGTTCACCCCGGAGCAATACGCGGCAACATCGAAACCGTTCCCGGCAGCGGCGCGCGGGTGGAATACGCCATCCGGCTGCCGGGCAAGGGCGATGGCCCGGTGTGGCTGCCGATCGACGCCAAGTTCCCGCGCGAGGACTACGAGCGGCTGCTCGACGCGCAGGAGCGCGCCGACAAGCCGGCGGCCGACGCCGCGGCCAAGGCGCTGGAGCAGCGGCTGCGCGACGAAGCGCGCACCATCCAGAGCAAATACATCGCCGCGCCGCACACCGCGGACTTTGGCATTCTGTTCCTGCCCACCGAGGGGCTGTACGCCGAAGCGCTGCGTCGCCCAGGGCTGGTCGAGGCGCTGCAGCGCGACCACCGCGTGATGCTCGCCGGCCCGACCACCCTGCTGGCGCTGCTCAGCAGCCTGCAAATGGGGTTTCGTACCCTGGCGCTGGAGCAGCGCTCGGTCGAGGTGTGGCAGGTGCTGGGCGCGGTCAAGACCGAGTTCGACAAATTCGGTGCCGTACTGGCCAAGGCGCGCGAAAAGCTCGAACAGGCGGGGCGCACCATCGGTGACGCCGAAACCCGCACCCGCGCGATGGCGCGGCGGCTCAAGACGGTCGAGGCGCTGCCGGCCGATGCCGCGCAAAATGTGCTGGGTTTGACCGAGGTCGAGTCTGACGACGCAGCAGACGCGGTATAACCCGCGGTCTTTCATCCGCTTTTTACAAGACGCGGCGAAGACGCCGCTTGGACCGTTCACACCATGCAAGCACAAGACATCAGCCTGGACGTTTTGACCGAAAAATACGCCAAGGGCGACGAGCACAGCATTGCCGATATTCACGCCCGTGTCGCCCGCGCGCTGGCGGCGCCAGAGGCCGACCCGGCGGGCAGCGAAGCGTTGTTCCGCCAGGCGCTGGACGCCGGCTTCGTTCCCGCCGGGCGCATCATGTCGGCCGCTGGCAGCGGCATCCAGGCCACGCTGATCAACTGCTTCGTCCAGCCGGTGGGCGATTCGGTGTCCGACGACAAAGACGGCAAGCCCAGCATCTACAAGGCGCTGGCGCAGGCGGCCGAAACCATGCGCCGCGGCGGCGGCGTGGGGTACGACTTTTCGCGCATCCGCCCGGCCGGCCCCTATGTGGGCAGCACGCTCAGCCGCGCCAGCGGCCCGCTGTCGTTCATGCGGGTATTCGACGCCTCGTGCGAAACGGTGGAGTCGGCAGGCAGCCGGCGG
>JBFXEK010000262.1:0-3680 GCA_050180155.1 Thiomonas sp.
CCGGCACCGCGCCCTACCTCAACGTCATCACCGCGCAAACCACCCTCACCAGCGCGCGCAACGCCCAGCTCACCCTGCTCAACCGCCGGTATGCCGCGAGTGTGGGGCTGATCCAGGCGCTGGGGGGCGGCTGGGGGGTGGACAGCAGCCCGGCGATCGGGCCGGAGCCGGGGGCGGCGGGGGTGCGGTAGGCGTCACGCCATGTGCCCGAACCGCCCGGCGTTGAAATCGAGCATCGCCTGGCGGATCTGCTGCTCGGTGTTCATCACGAACGGCCCGTAGCCGACCACCGGCTCGTCGATCGGCTCGCCGGCCAGCAGCAGCAGCTTGGTATCAGTCAGCGCGTGCAGCGGCACCCGGCTGCCGGCGGCCGAAAGCGTGGCCACCTGCGCCGCGCCGACTTGCTCGCCGCCTCCCAGCCGCACCGCGCCGCTGAGCACCACCACCAGGCTGTTCCAGCCTTCGGGCTGCGCCAGATCGACCGAGCTGCCGGCGGCCAGCCGCACGTCCCACACATTCATCGGCGTATGCGTCGAGGCCGGCCCGCGCGTGCCATCGAACTGGCCGGCGATCACCCGCACCTGCCCGCCGCCACCTGGCAGCGCGACTTCGGGGATGCGCTCGCGCGGGATCGCCTGGTAACGCGGCGGGGTCATTTTGTCGGCGGCCGGCAGGTTCACCCAGAGCTGCGCCACTTCGAACGGCCCGCCGCGGCGCGAAAACGCCGGGGTGTGGAACTCCTCGTGCAGCAGCCCGGCGCCCGCGGTCATCCACTGCACCTCGCCCGGGCCGATCACCCCGCCGGCGCCGGTGGAGTCGCGGTGCTCGACTTCGCCGGAATAAACGATGGTCACGGTTTCGAAACCGCGGTGCGGATGCGCGCCGACGCCGCGCCGCCCCTGCTCGATTGGCGCGAAGTCGTATGGCGGGGCGTAGTCCAGCAGCAAAAACGGGCTGCGCTGCGCCACCTCGGCGCCGCTGTAGCCGAACAGGCCGTGCACCGGAAAGCCGTCGCCGACCCAGTGCCGGTCGGGCGCGTGGCTTAGGCTGAGCAGGGTTTTGGCAGACATGACATTCCTCCGTTGCGAAAGCGCCGCCGCTGCGGCAGCGACTGTCCGAATAATGCGGCTGCAACGATGCGAATGAAAGACGGCGAAAATGCGCGGCATCGTTGCATATCCAGAACGACGCAGCGCACATGTTCGATCTCAACGACCTCGCCGCGTTCGCCGCGGTGGCCGAGCACGGCGGCTATGCCGCGGCCGAGCGCGCGCTGGGCACCCCGCGCTCGCGGCTGAGCCGGCGCGTGGCCGCGCTGGAGCGTCAGCTCGGCGTGCGGCTGATCCACCGCACCAGCCGCCGCTTCGCCCTCACCGAAACTGGGCGGGCCGTGCTGCGCCACGCCCAAGCCATGCTCGCCGAAGCGCAGGCCGCGCACGCCGTCGCCGCGCCGCAGCGGGGCCAGCCGCGCGGTACGGTGCGGCTGAGCTGCCCGCCGGCGCTGCTGCACCACGCGGTCGATGCCATGCTCGCCCGGCTGCTCAACGCCTGGCCGGAGCTGACGCTGCACGTCGAGGCGACCAACCGCAACGTCGATGTGTGGCAGGACGGCGTCGACCTCGCGCTGCGCGTGCGCACGGCGGGCGCGCCGCTGCCGGCCGAGGAGGTCGTGCGCACCCTGGCGGTCAGCCCGCACGTGCTGGTCGCGGCCCCCGCCTTGCTCGCCAGCACCGCGCCGCCGGCGCGTCCGGCCGATCTGCAGCGCCTGCCCAGTCTGGGGCTGGGCAATTCGCGCGAGGAATCGGCGTGGACGCTGCACGGCCCGGGCGATGCGGTCGAGCGCGTGCCGCATCGCCCGCGCCTCATCGTCGACGACATGGACGCGCTGCTGCGCGCCGCGCTCGCCGGCGTGGGCGTCGCCGCCGTGCCGCTGCTGGCCGCGCACGAGCCGCTGCTGGCCGGTGCACTGCAGCGCGTGTTGCCCGACTGGGCGCCGCCACCCGGGCACATCCAGGCCGCGCTGCCCAGCCGTCACGCGCTGCGCCCGGCGGTGCGCCTCACCCTCGACAGCCTCGCCCGCGACTTTGCCGACCTCGCCGCGCAGGGCAAATGCCTGCGCGCGTGAGCGAGGCGGGCGGCGCCTCCGCGTTATCCCGCTGCCCGCGCCCGGGCCGTTCGCGCGACCATCAGATCGTTCGCTTTGACCGCCTCGGCCGCACCGCATCCGGGTTTGTTCGGTTCCGCACCCACCGCCGCTCCTGCCATGAACCCCGCCACGTTCCAGCTCATCAACTACGCCCGCTACCACCGCGATCAGCGCAACATTGCCACCCACTTCGTCGGTATCCCGCTGATCGTTTTCGGCGTCGCCGTGCTGCTCGGGCGCCTGCCGCTCGGCCCCTCCCCGCTGACCGCCGCGTGGCTGGTCTGGGCGCTAGCGGCGGTGTGGTACCTGCGGCTGCGCTGCCCTGCCGTGACTCTGCCGACCCTGGTCGCTCTTGCAGCGATCATCGCCGTTGCGCAACCGCTGGCGGCGCTGAACACCGGGCCCTGGCTGGTCTGGGGGCTGGGCAGCTTCGTCGTCGGCTGGGTGCTGCAGACCATCGGCCACGTGTGGGAGGGCCGCAAACCCGCGTTTTTCGACGACCTGCGCGGCCTGCTCGCCGGCCCGATGTTCGTCGTCGCCGAAGCCCTGTTCGCCGCCGGTCTGCTGCGCCCGCTGCACGACGCCATCACCTCGGCAGCCGGGCCGGTGCGTCGCCGCCGAAACGTACATCCCGTTTCGCGCGGGTGAGCGATCGCCGATGGTGGCATCGAGGCGCCCTGCAACAACCCTGTACTCCATTTCGCGCGGATGAGGCGCGCGAGGGCGAAGGCGTTCGGGCGAAGGTTGAAAAGCGCGAGCGCCGTGGCCTCCGCTCTCAAAGGCGCCCCGACCGCGCTGCTGATGTTGAAAAACAACCATGCCGCGCAGCGCAACCTCGCGCCGGAGGCGCAGCAACAGATGGCCGTGAGCACGCCGAAGCCTTCCTTCTGCAGTTCCTGGGCGACCTTGCGACCGCCGCATCGAAAGAAAACGCGACCGCCTTGCCGAAACCGTACTGGGTGTTTATGTGTTATTCCCCTTTGTTGAAAAAACTAAACATAGGCCAGAAAAGTTACGTCCTGAGCATGCGCAGCCCGCTCGCGATCACCACGAACTCGCTGATCTCGTGCGCGAGGACGGCGACGGGGAGCGTGAAGAAGCCGGTCACCGCCCCGGCGATGAGCGAGCCGATCACCACCACGGAAAGCGCTAGGTTTTGCTGTACCACGTTCCACGTGCGCCGGCTGAATCGGATGAGGTAAGGCAGGCGCGCCAGGTTGTCGCTCATCAGCGCCACGTCCGCCGTTTCCAGGGCGACATCGGTGCCCGCAGCTCCCATGGCGATGCCAACGTGAGCGGCGGCGAGTGCTGGGGCATCGTTGACGCCGTCGCCCACCATCAGCACCTTGCCGTACCTGGCTTCCAGTTCGGCCACCTTGCGGGTCTTGTCTTCCGGAGACAGTTCGGCATGCACCTCGTCCACGCCTACCTGCCGGGCGATGGCCTCAGCGGCAAGAGGATTGTCGCCGGTCAGCATGACCACCCGCTCGATCCCGGCGCGCTTCAGTTCGGCGATGGCGTCCGCCGCCTCGGG
>JBFXEK010000263.1:0-3675 GCA_050180155.1 Thiomonas sp.
GGCGTGGCGGCTGGGCTAGTGATCGGCATGTTCGCCGCGGTCATGGGAGTGGCCGGCGGCGAATTGCTCATTCCCACCATCGTGCTGCTGTGGGGGGGTGGACGTGAAGCTGGCGGGCAGCCTGTCGTTGCTCATTTCGCTGCCGACCATGCTGGCCGGTTTTGCCCGCTACCGCGAAAGCGCGGCGTTCGCCGTGCTGCGCCGGCAGCGCGCGCTGCTGCTGGCGATGGCCGCAGGTTCGCTCGCCGGTGCCGCCGCTGGCGGATTGCTGCTGGGCGTCGTGCCCACGGCGGGACTTGGTCTGATTCTCGCGCTGATACTGGCCGTCTCGGCGTGGAAGGTGTTTCGCCACAGCCAGACACATTAAATCGCAACCATCGAGGAGGAAGCAAGACATGCATTCAATCGTGCAGACACGCCGCCAGTTTCTCGTGGCCACGTTGGCCGCGGCGACTTGGCCTGCGCTGCCCGCCGGTGCCGCGCAGCCGGCGAGCCTGCTGTTGATGGCCGGTGCCGGTTACAAGCGCCCGGTCGAGGCGTTGTGCGCGGCGTTCACCCGTGAGACCGGCATCCAAGTCGAGCGCAGCTACGGCAATCTGCAGCAACTTTTTGCCCAGGCGCGCGCCAGCGGGCGGGTGGACGCGCTGATCGGCGATGCCAGCTTCATCGAACACGCCAGAGATCTCTACCTGCCGCAGCGCTTGACGCTGGGCCAGGGCAAGATGGTGCTGGCTTGGCGGCGTGGCGTCGATTCGATCACCAGTCCGCAGCACGATTTGTCCACGATGCAGTCCATCACCCTGCCCAATCCGCAGCTAGCCATTTATGGACATGCCGCAGAGCAGTGGCTCAAGGCCAAGGGGCTGTGGGAGCCGCTGCAGGACAAGCTCAAAATCGTGCAGACCGTGCCGCAGGTCAGCGCCTACCTCACCTCCGGCCAGATCGACGCCGGTTTCCTCAACCTGACCGAAGCGCTGGCGGCCAAGGGGCAGCTCGGCGGCTATGTCGAACTGCAACCCGGTGCTGGAAGCTACACGCCCATCGACATCATCGCCGCCATGCCTGCGGCCGATGCTGGCGATCCTGCAACGGCCAAGGCGCGGGCCGAATTCGCACGCTTTCTGCAGTCGGCCACGGCCAAGGACATTTTGCGCAACAGCGGGCTGTAAATCAGCGCAGCGCTTCATGGACTTGTCGCCTGACGCCTTGAACGCGCTGTGGCTCAGCGCCAAGATCGCCGTGCTCGCCTTGCCCGCGTATCTGCTGGGCGCGGTCGCCATCGCCTACGCCTTGCAGTTCGGCCTGAAGCGCGCGGCCTGGCTGGACGCACTGGTCACCGTGCCTTTGGTCTTCCCGCCGGTGGTCATCGGCTTTGCGCTGCTGTGGCTGCTGGGCCGCGAAAGCCCGCTCGGACAAGCGCTGAAGGCAGTTGGAGTGAACTTCGTGTTCACCTTGTCCGGGCTGTGGCTGGCGGCGTTGATCGCCGGGCTGCCGCTGGCAGTCAAAACGTTGCAGGCCGCGCTGCAGACGCAGCCGCGCGTTTGGCACGACATCGCGCTCACGCTGGGACGCAGTCCGCGCAACGTCTACCTCACCATGCACCTGCCCATCGCCCTGCCCGCGCTGCTCGGAGGGCTGCTGCTGGCGCTGGCGCGTGGCATGGGCGAGGTCGGCATGTCGCTGATGCTCGGCGGCAACATCATCGGCCGCACCGAAACCCTGTCGCTGGCGATTTTCAACACCGTGACCACCGGCGATTATGCCCAGGCCGGCTTGCTCAGTGTCATGCTGGGTGGTTTCAGCCTCTTGCTGTTTGCCGCCGTACGTTTTTTGCAAAACCGGGAGCTGTCCAAACATGATGTATTTCACCCAAGCTGAAATCGACCACTTCATCACCGAAGACACGCCGCTGCACGACGAAACCACGCGCGCCCTCGGCCTACCCAACGCTGCGGGCCGCCTCACTTATACCGCGCGGCAGCCGGGGGTGCTCGCCGGCGTGGCGCCGCTGCTGCGCCTGGCACAGTCGCTGGGCCTGCGCGCCGAGCCGCTGGCCGCCGACGGCGACGCCACGGCGCCGGGGCAGCCGGTGCTGCGGCTGCATGGCAACGCCCATGCACTGCACATCGCCTGGCGACAAGGCATGAACCTGCTCGAATACCTCGGCGGCATCGCCAGCGCGACGCGGCAGATGGTCGACGCCGCGCGTGCCGGCAACCCGCGCATCCAGGTCGCCGGCACGCGCAAGGCGTTTCCCGGCGCGCGTCGGCTGCAGCACTACGCCGTGCTGTGCGGCGGCGGCATGGTGCACCGCGCCGGGCTGTCGGAGACCATTCTGGTGTTCGCCCAGCACCGCGCGTTTCTCCCCGGCCTAGACGCCGCGCAACTGGTGGCACGCGCCAAGGCGCACAGCCCGGAAAAGTTCGTCCTCATCGAAGCCGAAGACGCCGACGACGCCCTGGCCGCGGTGCGCGCCGGCGCCGACGGCGTGCAGCTCGACAAAATGACCGCGGCGCAGCTCGCCGCGCTGGTGCCGCAACTGCGCGCGCTGCAGCCGCGCATCACCATCAACGCCGCGGGCGGCATTCGCCCGGACAACGCCGCGCAGTTCGCCGCCAGCGGCGTGGACGTGCTCGTGACCTCCAGTTTGTACAGCGCCCGGGCGGCTGACTTTGGCGCGGAAATGGTCATGGTCTGACACCCGGAAGCGGACGGCAGAATCGGCGCCATGCCTTGACTTGGCGCAAAAACTGCCATTTTTCCGGCAGTATCATGCTAAAGAAATCAATGTTTTGCGGAATTTTTCACACTCATATAACTGCAAAGCGTTGTGCCTGTCTGGGCGCTGCCGCGCCCGACGTTCTCGGGGGGAATATGGACAGAACCAGCTCGCGGCTATCGTGCCGCATCCGCACACGATCGGGGCGGCTGCTCATCGGGGGCGTGACGCCAATGGGGCCGGCTTTGGGCGGTCGGCGCGCCGACTCTGCCGCGTCGCGGCGCGAAAAGCGAGTAGGGCCTGGCGCTCAAGGTTTTTTTGCCTGAAGAGGCTGCCATGACCGACATCGCCACCACGCTGTATCAGGCCATCGATCTGTTCGAAGACGCAGCCGACGCGCTGCGCAAATCGATCCTCAGCCACGACCAGAACCGCCTGCCTGACACCATCGCGCACATCCAGGCGGCGCTGGCGCAACTGCAGCAGGCCGCCGAGATTTCGCAGCGCGTGCTCGGCCAGATCGAACGGCAAACCTCGGCGCGCTGACTGGGCGGCGCCTCATCTACCGGCTGCGCGCATCGGCTCTCTTTTTGGTTGAAGGGGGATTCCCCTGTATTTGCCATGTCCATCGAACTTTACAAAGACGCCCACCATGCCTGCGTGCTGTTCACCGACCTCGTGCCTGACGAGGAGGCGGTGCAGGCCAACCAGTTTCTCATCGTCGATCACGACGAAGGCGTGATCCTCGATCCGGGCGGCAACATGACGTACAACGAGCTGAGCCTGACCATGCGCAAATACATTGCCCCGGCCAAGCTCGACTACATCTTGGCGTCGCACGCCGACCCCGACATCATCGCCTCGCTCGATCGCTGGATGACCTCCACCCAGGCCAAGCTGGTGATTTCGGCGCTGTGGGCGCGGTTTGCGCCGCATTTTTGCAAACTCGGCAAGAC
>JBFXEK010000264.1:0-3663 GCA_050180155.1 Thiomonas sp.
ATGTCCATGGCCAGCCGCAGCGCCTGCGCACTCAGCACTTCGCCCGGCCGCGCGCCCAGCGACCACAGCAGATGAAATTGCTGCTCGGATAGGGGATACGGCTGCGCCTGGATGCGCAGACAGCGGGCGTGGGCGTCGAGTTCGAGCTTGGGTCCCAAGCGCAGGTTGCCCCCGGGCTGCGGTGCGATACGGGTTCGCAGCCGGGCCAGTTGTGCGCGAATGAGCGCGTGCGAACTGTCCAGCGGCAGTAGCGCGTCGGCACCGGCCTGCAGCGCCGTCATGGCCGCGGGCGAGGCACAGTCGGGGAGAAAGGCGATGACCCCGGCAATCCAGCCGCCGGTGCGCTGCCGCAGGCGCATGAGCCAGTTGCTCAGCTCGCGCGCATCTTCGCCGCTGGCGGCGAGCACCGCCCAGGCATCCCCCTCTTGCATGCGGCGCAGCGCTTCTTCGGGATCGACCGCCTGGCTGTTGGCGTCCTGACAGGCGGCGGGCGACGATGCAAAGCGCACGGACAGGACGGAGTGCTTGATCGGGGCGTTCACGGCAGGCGCAAAGTGGTGGGATGGGCAGCGCCGCAGTCTGCGCGCGTGCGATGACAGAACCGTGACGGCAGGCGCGGCTACCATGCGGCGCGATGCAAAGCACAACCCAAGCTAATCTCTATGCCCTCGGCGCCATCGCCCTGTGGGCCTCGCTGGCCAGCCTCGGGGTTGCGTTGGCGCACGTGCCGCCGTTTTTGCTCACCGGGCTGGCGCTCATCGCCGGCAGCATGCTGACTTGGCGGCACTGGCAGCAGTGGCGGGTTTCCCCTGCGGCGCTGGCGCTCGGCGTTTACGGCCTGTTCGGTTTTCACTTTTTGCTGTTCGTCGCGCTGCGTTCGGCGCCGCCGGTGCAGGCCAACTTGGTGAACTACCTCTGGCCGTTGTTCATCGTGGTGCTGGCGCCGCTGTTGCTTGCCGGGCTGCGCTTGCGAACGGTGCATGTGGTGGCTGCCGTCTTGGGTTTTTGCGGTGCTGCGCTGGCGATCGTGGGCGGGCGCACGCTCAGCACGGCATGGGCCTGGGGCTATGTGCCCGCATTCGGTTCGGCGTTGGTGTGGGCGACGTTTTCGCTGGGTAGCCGCCGCTTGGCGCAGACCGGCCAGGGGTTCCCGACGGCTGCGCTGGGGTTGTTCGGTCTGGTGTCGGGCCTGCTCGCGCTGGTGTGCCATGCTGCGCTGGAACCGGCGGTGCGGTTGAGTGCGCGCGAGCTGTTGCTGATCGCCGTCTTGGGGCTGGGGCCTTTGGGTGGCGCGTTTTTGCTGTGGGATAAGGCGCTCAAGCTGGGCGATCCGCGCACCATCGGGGTGTTGAGCTACCTGACGCCGCTGGCATCGACGTTGTTGCTCGTGCTGGTGACCGGCCGGGCGCTGACGCCGTGGATCGGCCTGGCGGCGCTATTGATCATCGGCGCGGCGTTGCTGGCCATGCGCGCCGACCGCGCTGCCGCCTAGATGGTTGCGTCAAGCAATGCTTGCACCGCAGCGCAGACGGGCTCGACCTCGGGGCTGACACCGTAGCCGCCCAGGGTGCGGGCAAGGGCCGGGGACGTCGGCGTGAAGAGCTCCGCGCCGGTGGCGACGAACAGCCCGACGACAGGGCGGCGCAATGCTGCGGCCATGTGGGTGAAGCCGGTATCGACGCCGATGAGCAGACGGCAGCCGGCGATGACGGCGAGCATGTCGGTGAGGCTGCGGCGATCGAGGATTTCGCTGCTGCCGGCGGGCAGATCGCGCACGATGGCCAGCGCGCGGGCGTGCTCGGCGGCATTGCCCCAAGTGAGCTGCAAGCGCAGGCCGCGCTGCGTCAGCCAGCGCGCCAGATGCTGCCAACGGTCGAGCGGCCAGAGTTTTTCGGGTTTGGATGCGCCGTGAGCCAGAAACACTGTCGGTTCTGCGCTGCCGTCTGGCGGAATAGAAAAACGCTGATCGATGGCGTAGTCCACGGCGCGGGCCGGGTCGGTATCGAGCACGGCTTGGGCGAACACACGGCGGCCTTCGGTGCCGTGCACGCCGGGTGGGCGGGCAAAATGCAGGGTGTAGGCGCGCGCGGCCAGCGGTTCGCCGCCGCAGTCCTGGGCGCGGTAGCCCACACGCAGACGGCTGCGCGCCAGCCGTGAGATGATCGCGCTTTTGAGCACGCTGTGCGGGTCCCACACCAAGTCATACCGTTCTGCACGCAATTCGCGCAGCATCGCCAGCAGGCCCTGCAGCGCGCGCGGGCTGCGCTGTTGCTGCACGGTCTTCAGTGGCAGGGCGAACACCCGGCGTACGGCCGGATGCAGGCGGGGTATTTCGGCAAAGCGCGCATCGACGACCCAGTCGATGGCGATGCCTGGCCAGCGCGCGGCGATGTCGGATACCGCCGGCAGGGTCTGCAGCTGATCGCCCATGGCTGAAATCTGCACCAGCAGGACGCGGCCAGGGGCTGCAGGCAGGCCGTCTTGACCCCAGCGCAGTGGCAGACGCAGCGCGGTCATGCGGCGGGCAGCAACGCCTTGCCGAGCAGGTCTTCCAGCAGTTTGAGCGGCGCGGTGTGCGGGTAGAGTTGGTGCCTCGGTTCGAGGTAGAAGGTTTGCTCCATCATGTACTGCCCGCCCATGACGGCGTGCAGCACCTGGTCGGAAAACACCACCCAGGTGGTACCGGGGGCGAAATCGACGTCGCGCTGCGGCGCCGTGCGCTGGTAGGCCAGGTCGGCCTTCATTTTGTCGTGCAGCTGCAGCATGTAATGGTCGTACGCGCTGCGCTGCGATTTGGTGATGCGCAAGGCGCGCAGCACCGCGGCGGAGCCGGGAACGGGAGGCGTCAGCCGGGGGGCGAAGCGCTGCAAAAATTCGGGGAATGGCTCGCCGACCCGCCACTGCCGCGGCCGGCCTACGGGGTTGATGTTGGTGAACACCCGCAGCAGGCGCACACCGTGCACCGGGTTGGAGGGAAAGGCATCGACGTGCAGCCGCGTGTCGTCTTTGCGTCAGCTGCTCTGCCGGCCCTCGACTTGCATCGGGCGGTAGGACGCCTTGGCCGCGCGCAGCCTGCCGCGGTAATGCGGAAACAGCCGTTCGACCAGGGTCTGCGCTTGGTGCGCAAAGCGTGTGATCATGTCGCGCAGTTCGTTTCGATCTTGCACGCTGCCTGCGGCGCCACGAAGACTGCCGTCGTCACGCAGGCTGATGTTCTTGGCCTTGCCGTCGCTGATCTGTGGGGTGAGAAAGCGCTGCTCGCGCTCGGTCAAAACGAAGGCCAGGTGTGGAAAGCACAGCACATGCCCGGCTTCGAGCAGGTGTTCGACAGCCGTGGTCGGCGCCCGTTCGCCGGGCGAGGCGTCCCAGGCGGTATCGGGAAAGATGCGGACGATGTCGTCGAGTGCGGCCATATTGCCTCCCAAAAATTCGCGTGGCGTGGGCCTTCAGTGCGTGTCGGCCTTGACGCCGGAAAGCCGGTCCATCAACGCGAACATCACGCCGGAAAACACCAGCACGACGTGAATGATGATCGCCCAGAGCATGTCGTCGCGGTTGGCGACGCGCACATTGACGAAGTATTTGAGTAGTTCGATGGCGGAAATGGCGACGATGGAACCGATGAGCTTGAGCTTCAGGTCGGAGAAGGTGACGTGCCCCATC
>JBFXEK010000265.1:0-3648 GCA_050180155.1 Thiomonas sp.
GTCGCGCAAATGGGGCAGGACGCGCTCCGGCTGCGCCTCATCCAGGCGGGGAACATATCCGAGTTCGACCGCGCCGTAGCGCCTGCCCAGCCATTCGCGCAGCGTGGCCACGTTGTCGCCGAGCCAGGGCATCGCAGAATCGACGGTATTGGCTACCCATCCGGCCAGGCGCAGACCGCGGGCTTGGATGCTCTGCGCCGTCAACAGCGCGTGATTCAGGCAGCCCAGCCGCAGACCGACGACCAGCACCACCGGCAGGCCGAGCGCCTGCGCCAGATCGGCGGTGTCGTGTTGCGCATTCAGCGGTACGGCAAATCCGCCCACGCCCTCGACGACCAGGGCATCGGCACGTCCGGCCAGGGTGTGCGCGGCGGCCAGCAGCGGGGCGACATCGATGCTGCGGCCTTCGAGCTGCGCGGCGATGTGCGGCGCGCAGGCGGCGTTGAATTGGCAGGGGCCGACTTCGTCTTCGCGCAACGGCAGCGACGACGCGCGCTGCAGCGCGAGCACGTCGGTGTTGGCCCAGCGCCCGTGGATCTGCTCCATCCCGCAGGCTACGGGCTTGAGCCCGGCGCTGCGCCAGCCCTGCAGACCAAACCAATGCAGCAGCGTGGCGCTGATCGCGGTTTTCCCCACCCCGGTGTCGGTGCCGGTGACAAAGCAACCGCGGCGGGTGATGGCCGTCGTCATCGCCACTCCTGTGCGATCTGCCGCAGTGCCGCCAGCAGCCGCTCGATGTCTTCGCTGCGGTGCGCGGCGCTGAGGGTGATGCGTAGACGTGAGGTGCCGGGCGGTACGCTCGGCGGGCGGATGGCGGCGATCCACAACCCTTGCGCCTCCAGCGCCGCGGACAAAGCCATGGCACGCGCGGCGTCACCGACGATCAGCGGCTGGATCGCGGTGTCGGAATCGGCCAGTCGCCAGCCGAGCCCGGGGTGGTCGGCGAGCAGTGCGCTCACGCCCTGCCGCAGCCGCGCGATGTGCTGGCGCAGCAGCGCCCGGCGGCGCGCGCCGTCTTCGCCGGCAATCAGTTCCAAGCTGGCCTGCGCCGCGTGCGCCAGCGCCGGTGGCGCCGCCGTGGTAAAGACGTACGGTCGCGCGGTTTGCACCAGCCAGTCGATGATGACCTCGTGCGCGGCGACGAACGCACCGCCCACACCCGCCGCCTTGCCCAGCGTGCCCATCAAAATGAGCCGCTCGCTGCGCAGGCCGAAATGCGCCAGACTGCCCTGGCCGTGCGCGCCGAGAACGCCGAAACCGTGCGCATCGTCGAGGATCAGCCAAGCGTCGTAGCGTTCGGCCAGTGCGAGCAAGGCGGGCAGGTCGGCCAGGTCGCCGTCCATGCTGAACACCGTGTCGCTGACGATCAGCCGCAGCGGGTTGGTGCAGGCTTGCAGTTGCCGCTGCAGCGCCGCCAGGTCACGATGCGGGAAGCGCTGCACCTCGGTGCGGGCCAGCAGCGCGCCGTCGATCAACGAGGCGTGGTTGAGTCGGTCGGAAAAAATGGTCGCGCGCCGATCGGCAAGCGCCGTCAACAGCGCCAGGTTGGCCATGTAGCCGGTGCAAAACGTCAAGACGTTGGCGCGGACGATGGCCGGCTGCATCCATTGCACCAGCAGGTCTTCGAGTGCGGCGTGGGCACGCGAGTGGCCGCTGATCAGATGCGAAGCACCGCTGCCCGCTCCCCAGCGACGCGCGCCCTCGGCCAGCGCCTGGGCCACCCGTGGGTGGTTGGCCAGGCCGAGGTAGTCGTTGCTGCAAAAGGCGAGCAAGTCGCGCGGCTGCGTTGCTGCCGCGCCGTGGCTGACGCGCTGCCGTGGCGCGCACGCCGTTTCCACCGTCCGCCGCTGCCGCTGCAGACCTGCGGCGGCGCGCTCACGCAATCGCTGGGTCAGGTGATCGATCAGCACCGGGGTTTCCTTGCTGCAAGACGTCGTCGAGGGTGGCGCGCAGGCGCTGCCCCAGCCAGTCGGCCAGCGCCGCGTCGATGGCGTAAGGCGGCATGAGGTAGACCGTGCGGCCGATGGGGCGCACGAGCAGCTCGTGCTTGCGGCCGGCGGCGTGGAAGCGCTCGGCAAAACGCTCGCCGGCGACGCTGTCGCGCACGTCGAAGGCCCAAATCATGCCGACGTGTCGCCAATGCTCCAGGCGCGGGTCGGCGCGCAGTGGGGCGAGGGCCTGGTTGAGCCACTCGGCGCGACGGCGATTGGCACCGAGCACGTCGTCCTGGTCGAAACGATCGAGCACGGCCAGCGCGGCGCTGCAGGCCAGCGCGTTGCCGGTGTACGAATGCGAATGCAAAAAGCCGCGGGCGACGTCGTCGTCGAGAAAGGCTGAATAAACCGGCTCGCGCGACAGCACGACCGACAGCGGCAGATAGCCGCCGGTGATGCCTTTGGACAGACAGAGCAGATCGGGCCATAGCGGCGGCTGCCGCGGCGGTGCAGCCTGCTCGAAAGCGAAAAACGTGCCGGTACGGCCACAGCCGACGGCGATTTCGTCGGCGACCAGCAGCACCTCGTATTGGTCGCATAGCGCGCGGGCCTCGCGCAGGTAGAGCGGGTGGTACATCGCCATGCCGGTGGCTGCCTGCACCAGAGGTTCGACGATGAGCGCGGCGATACGCGGTGCACGCGACGCGAACAACGCGCGCAGCTCGGCGATGGCCCGACGCGCCACGTCGGCCGCGGTTTCCCCGGGTTGCGCCCGGCGCGCGTCGGGCGAGGCCACTTGGTGCACGCGCAGCAGCAGCGGGTCGTAGGCATCGCGAAACAGGGTGACGTCGGTGACTGCCAGCGCGCCAAGGGTTTCGCCGTGGTAACTCTGCCGCAGGCAAACGAACTCCTGCTTCTCACTCCGGCCGCGGTTGCGCCAGTAGTGAAAACTCATTTTCAACGCAATTTCCACCGCGGACGCGCCGTCGCTGGCGTAAAACGCGTGGCCGAGCACGTTGCCGGTGCGCTGCGACAAGCGCTCGGCGAGTTCGACCGCCGGGGCATGCGTGCAGCCGGCGAGCATGACGTGCGGCAGGCGGTCGAGTTGATCCTTGAGCGCGGCGTTGATGCGCGCATCGGCATGGCCGAATAGATTGACCCACCACGAACTGTTGGCGTCGAAATAGCGCCGACCCGACTCGTCGAACAGCCAAGGGCCTTCGCCGCGCACCATGCCCAGCGGGGGCAAGTGCGCGGCGCGCTGCATTTGGGTGCAGGGGTGCCAGACGGCTTGCAGACTACGCTGGGCGAGAGAGGACGGCATGCGGCAACGAGGTGACAGCGGCCATGCCCGCCTGCAGCACCTCAGGCGGCGGCCTGAGAGAGCGGCACGGCGGCAGCAAAGCCGCGCATCTTACACCGCGTGCTGCCTTCAGCCGCCGAGAAAATGGCGCGCGTAACGCGGGTTGACCTGGCTCAAGCGCAGCAGGACGGGGAAATCGGCGACGCCAAAATCCGGATCCCACGCCGGGGCGCCGCAGACTTTGGCGCCAACGCGCAAATACCCCTTGAGCAAGGCGGGCGGCTCGACCGCGAGATCTTGTCGCAGATGGTGCACCGGCAAGGCCAGCCGCGGATGCACGCGGTCTTCGATCGCCGCCAGATGCGAGCGTTGCAGTTGCGCCCATAAGCTGGCGGCGGTGTGGCCGCCGCA
>JBFXEK010000266.1:0-3646 GCA_050180155.1 Thiomonas sp.
CAAGACGCCCTCTTCTTTGGCCATACGGCAATGCGTGTCGTTCAAGTCCAGACGATCGGGCTGGGCGTTGAGTTCCAGAAAGCAGCCACGCTGCCGCGCATGGCGGATGATGCGCAGCATATCGATTACCATTGGCTCGCGCGCGTCGATCAGCCTGCCGCAGGGGTGCGCCAGAATGGTGAAATGCGGGTGATCCATCGCGCGCAGCAGGCGCTCGGTCTGCCGCTGGCGGGGTAAATCGAAGTCGTCGTGCACCGCGGCGACGACCAGATCGAGCCGGGCCAAAACCGCATCGGGCAGGTCGAGGCTGCCGTCTTGCCGAATCGACACCTCGACGCCCTTGAGCAGGGTGATGCCGGTGAGGTCGGCGTTCAGGCGGTCGATGTCGTCGCTCTGGCGCAGCAATCGCTGCGCGTCTAGCCGCTGGGCGATGGCCAGGTAGCGCAAGCCGTTGCGCTGAGCCGCCAGCGCCATGTCGCGCAGCGGGTCGCGGCCATCGCTGGCGGTGGTGTGGACGTGTAGATCGCCCTTGATATCGGGCCGATCGACCAGGTGCGGCAGTTTGCCCCGCCGCGCGGCGTCGATTTCGCCGGTGTTCTCCCGCAGTTCGGGCTCGATGTACGGCAGGCCGACGCTGGCGTACACCGAGGCTTCGTCGGCGCCGGCGATGCGTGTGGCGCCGCGAAACACGCCGTATTCGTTGATTTTCAGCCCTTTGGCTTGTGCCAGGCGCCGCAGCGCGATGCTGTGCGCCTTCGACCCGGTGAAATAGTGCAACGCTGCGCCGTAGCTTTGCGCCGCGACGACGCGCAAGTCCACCTGCAGCCCGTTGCGCAGCACCACGCTGGCGCGGGTGTCGCCGGCGGACAGCACCTCGGCCACCTCGCCGCCGTGGGTGAAACGGTCGATGACCGCCGCGGCCTGCGCCGGCGCAGCGGTGGCAAGCACATCCAGATCGCCCACCGTTTCGCGGCGGCGGCGAAAACTGCCGGCCACGGTCACCTGCTCCACTCCAGCGACCACGGCGAGCTCGGCGCGCAGCGCCTGGGCGTACGGTGCAGCCTGCGCCCAGAGGAAACGCCGGGTTTTGTTCAGATGCGCGCGAGTGGCGTCGAGGATGTGCTGTTCGGTTTTTGCGCCGAACCCCGGCAGGCCGCGGATGCGACCCTCCCGGGCGGCGCGGTCGAGCTGCTCGACGGTGGCAATGCCCAGATCGTGGTAGAGGAGTCTGACGCGTTTGGGCCCCAGGCCGGGAATCTGCAGCAGGTCCGTCACCGTCTGCGGCATGTCGCGGCGCAGGCGGTCGAGCAGGCCGCAGTGCCCGGTGGTGATGATTTCGCGGATTTTGGCAGCAAGATCGGCGCCGATTCCCGGCATTCTCGGCAATTCGCCGGTTTTTTCGAGGATGTCGCGCAGATCGCGCGTGGTTGCCGTGAGCGTGCGCGCGGCGTTGCGGTAGGCGCGGATGCGAAACGGGTTGTCGCCCTGCAGCTCGAGGCGATCGGCGATTTCCTCGAAAACCGCGGCGATGTCGGCGTTCATGGTGCTGGCGCCGGATCGTGCATGCGGCGCGCTAAGCCACCGCCGAACCGATGCGTTCGGGCAGGTCTTTGCGGATTTGCTCGGGCGGCAGGTGGACCAGGTTTTTGCTCACCTCGGCGACGATGAGCGCGCGGGTCGGGGCGTCGAGGTGTTGGCGCAGCGCGCCCAGGGTTTCCGGCGCGGCCACCAGCGCCAGCGCCTGCACGCCTTCGCTGGTGCGGGCGCGCTGTAGCCGCTCGGCCAGCGATTTGGCGAACACGTCGAGCTCGTGTTCGCGCGGCTGTTCGTCGGGGTCGATAGCGTGGCGGCCGGTGCCGACGCGGTCCTGCGTGCGCCCCGGCGTGGCGTTGCCGAGCTCTTCGTTTTTCAGTCGCGCCTGCGGGTGGGTGAGAACTTCGATTTCGTGCAGCGGCCCGATCGGCGAGTCGATGGTGAACAGCCGGGCGCTGGCGCGGTTGGCGACGAGAACATAGGTCTTTTTCATACGCGCTCCTGAGAGAGAGGACGGACACGTTCCATGCTAGGGCCTGTTCACGCAGTCTGTATAGCCGCAGACGCAAGGCCGGGCGAAGTGTGGCGGCGCATCCGCACCGATGCGCCTATTCCTGCGCGGCCCCGTGCACCAGCGGTAGCCCCGCGGCCTGCCACTCGGCCACGCCTTCGGCGATTTTGCCGGCGCGAAACCCCTGTCGCACCAGTAGTTTGACTGCGGCGTCGGCCATGACGCAAAACGGCCCGCGGCAGTAGGCGACGACATCCTTGTCGCGCGGCAGTTCGCGCAGCCGCGATTCGAGCTCGGCCAGCGGCAGCGAGCGGGCCCGCGGCAGGTGCGCGGTGCGGTACTCGTCGGCTGGGCGCACGTCGATGAGCGTCACCTGCCCCTGCCGCACCTTAGAGAGCAGCGTCTGGCTGCTCTCCAGCGTCAGCCGCTCCGGTCCGGCGAACAGTTGCTGCATCACCAGTTGCAAATCGGCGACATGGGCCTCGGCCACGCTGCGCAGCGCCACCCACAGCGCGGCCACATCGGCGCCGCTGAGGCGGTAGATGCGGCTCTTGCCGGCACGCCGGGCCTGCACCAGTTGCGCCGCCTTGAGCACGCGCAGGTGGGCGCTGGCGAGTTTGATGTCGATCGATGCCTCCTGCGCGAGCTGCTCGACGGCTTTTTCCCCTTGGGCGAGGATTTCGAGCAATTCCAGCCGCTTCGGGCTGGATACTGCGCGGCCGATGCGGGCGACTTGTTCGTACAAGTGATCTTTGAGTTTGCGCGAGTCCATACGACGCAGTCTAAGAGTGAACCCGGATCGTGCGGTTCATGGCCTAAACTTGCTTGCATGTCGCCAGCGTTTGTCACTCCTCCCGGGCAGGTGTATATCGTCGGCGGCGCGGTACGCGACGCACTGCTCGGACGGCCGCACGGCGACCGCGACTGGGTCGTGGTCGGCGCCACGCCGCAGCAGATGATCGACGCCGGCTTTGTCCCGGTCGGGCGCGATTTTCCGGTGTTTCTCCACCCGCAGACGCACGAGGAATACGCGCTGGCGCGCACCGAGCGCAAGACCGCACCGGGTTACCACGGGTTTGCGGTGTACGCCGCGCCCGGCGTCACGCTGCACGACGATTTGCTGCGCCGCGACCTGACGATCAACGCCATGGCGCAGACTGTCGACGGTGAACTGATCGACCCGCATGGCGGCCTGCGCGATTTGCAGGCCAAGGTGCTGCGGCATGTCTCGCCGGCGTTTGCCGAAGATCCGGTGCGCATTTTGCGGCTGGCGCGGTTCGCCGCGCGCTGGCCGGACTTCACCGTCGCCGCAGAGACTTTGGCGCTGCTGCGCGACATGGTCGCCGCCGGCGAAGCCGACGCCCTCGTGCCCGAGCGGGTGTGGCAGGAACTGTCGCGCGGGCTGATGGAGCCGCGGCCGCGGCGGATGTTCGAGGTGCTGCGCGACTGCGGCGCTCTCGCCCGGCTGCTGCCCGAAGTCGATCGGCTGTGGGGTGTGCCGCAGCGTGCCGACTACCATCCCGAGGTCGATACCGGCGAGCATGTGATGCTCGTGCTGCAGGCGGCGGAGGCGCTGGGCGGCGACCTCGCGGTGCGCTGGGC
>JBFXEK010000267.1:0-3644 GCA_050180155.1 Thiomonas sp.
CACCCGCCCGCGTGAGGGCTTCAGGCCGAACAGGCCGCAATACGCCGCAGGGATTCGGATCGACCCGCCGCCGTCGGCCGCGGCAGCCACGGGCACGATGCCCGCGGCGACCGCGGCGGCGGCACCACCAGTCGATCCACCGGGAGTGTGGTCGGGATTCCACGGATTGCACGTCGGGCCAAATGCCGCGGGCTCGGTCACCGCCTTCAACCCGAGTTCCGGCGTGTTGGTTTTGCCAAAAATCACCAGGCCCGCCTGCTGCCAACGCCGCACAATGGCGTCGGTCTGCGTGGCCGCGCGCTGTGCGATGCGGGCGTTGCCCTGGCTGGTGGGCACACCGGCCAGATCCATGCCCAAATCTTTGAGTACAAACGGCACCCCGGCGAATGCGCCCTGCAGTGCAGTTGCTGAGGCCACCCGCTGCCGCGCATGCTGCCGCAAGTCGGCAATGACGGCATGAATGCGCGGATTGACCGCATCGCACCGCCGCAGCGCCTCTTCCAGCGCCTGCATCGCGGAGATTTCGCCGCAGCGAATGCGGCGCGCCAGCTCGGTTGCATCCGGTATGGCGGCTGCGTTGGCGGGGAAAGCGGAAATGACTGCGGACGTCATGTGCGCCACTGTAAAGGCAATCGGGCTTTCCTGTGGCCTAGCAGGCCGTTGAAACCGAGTTCCTCGAGCCGCGCCGCACCGCCGAGAAGGCCCTGACCGCGGTCATCCAGGAAGCCTGCGTGCACGGCATCTCCACGCGCTCGGTCGATGATCTGGTCAAGGCGCTGGGCATGAGCGGCGTGTCCAAGAGCCAGGTGTGGCGGCTGTGCGGCGAGCTCGACGAGCAGGTCGGCGCGTTGCTCAACCGGCAGATCGAAGGCGACTGGCCCGACCTGTGGATCGACGCCACCTACGTCAAGAGCAGCGAGGCGGCCGTATCGTCAGCGTGGACGTGATCATCGCCGTGGGCGTCA
This sequence comes from Thiomonas sp., assembly GCA_050180155.1. Classification (GTDB taxonomy): domain Bacteria; phylum Pseudomonadota; class Gammaproteobacteria; order Burkholderiales; family Burkholderiaceae_C; genus Thiomonas. The sequence continues at coordinate 966 of JBFXEK010000267.1, forward strand.
ACACCGAGGGCCAGCGCGAGGTGCTGGGCATGAAGGTCGGCGCCTCGCAGGCCGAGCCGTTCTGGACGGACTTCCTGCGCAGCCTCAACCGCCGCGGCCTGCGCGGGGTCAAGCTCGTCATCAGCGACAGCCACGAAGGGATCGAGGCCGCGGTCGCCAAGGTGCTCAAGGCCACCTGGCAGCGCTGCCGCGTGCGCTTCATGCGCAACGCCCTGGCGCACGCCGGCAAGACGCAGCGCCGCATGGTCAGCGCCGCCATCGGCACCGTGTTCGTGCAGGAGAGCGCCGAGGCGGCCTGCGCGCAGTGGCGCACGGTGGCCGTCGTGGGCATCTTCCCCAACGACGCCGCCATCACACGGCTGGTTGGCACCATGATGCAGGAGCAGAACGACGAGTGGTCGCTGAACCGCAGGCATATGCAGCTTGAAGGCATCCAGTCGCTCTGCGATACTGCCCCGACTCGGCTGTCCGCTGTGGCGCGCTGAGTACCGTGTAGCTCAGCCTATCCGGGCTGTGCACCTACACCACGTCGCGGGACATGACCCAGCTTATGGGCAAAGGATTGGTGTGGCGGACAACCTTCGTGGGCGGCGCAATCCGTCCACAGGCATTGTGTGCGGCCGAGGAGCCAGGCGCATCGTTCAAAAGCCCACCGCATCAATTTGCGTCAGACCATGTCTTTGCCTTGGACACCGTTCCACGATACATCGATGCGCTGCGGAGTGCCCTCCAGGTCCCAATGCAGCACCGGGCTATTCGGCCAAGCAACGATGTCTTCCAACTCCGGGCAGAGCCAGGTCGATTCCGGCGTGTCATGCCAACGCACATCCCGGCTGCTTTCTGTTTGTCTTTGCCCTCGTATGTAAAAGTTGCGCTGCGCGCAGTCCGATGTTGTTGGTTCCCACCGCGAGTGACACACTTTGTGTCACAAAACAAAAAGCCCGGCGGGTTAGGCCGGGCTAAGTTGTTGAATTCATTGGTGGCCAGGGGCAGAATCGAACTGCCGACACGCGGATTTTCAGTCCCCCAAATTAGGCATTCCCAAGCGTTGATGCTTGATGAGATTTCTAGGAAAAACAGACACATAGACTATGAATTGCGCATAAGAATATTCCTCGTTATTCCCGAAAATGCCTAAAATCTGGCTACATGGTGGCTACATGGATTGCTTAGGAGGGCTGAGGCATGGGCGGGCGCGAGGGGTTCACAGCGGGGCGGGTGGCAGCGTTCAAATGCCCGTCGGGCAGGACACAGATCATCTTTAGGGATGGCAAGCAAACGTGCTTAGGACTTCGGGTGACGGCAAACGGTGCCCGTTCCTACATCTTTGAAAGCAAGTGTCAAGGCCGCACGGTGCGGGTAACGATTGGCAGTCCTAACGTTTGGACGATCGAGGCAGCGCGCAGAGAGGCTGCCCGCCTCAAGGTGCTGGTGGATTCCGGCGTCAACCCGACCGAGCAGCGCCGCGAGCAAGCCGCAGCTAAGGCCGCCGCGCGCGCGCAAGCCAGGGCTGAGCAGCAGCGCCAAGCTCTGACCGTGGGTGAGGCGTGGGCAGCCTATCTTGAAGAGCGCCGCCCATATTGGAGCGAACGGCATTTTTTTGACCATGTTCGCATGACGCAGAGCGGCGAGCCGTCCAACCGCCGGGGCGACAAAGGCAGGGCCCGCGTGGCTGGGCCGCTGGCTGAATTCATGCCCTTGCCGCTGGCGCGAGTCGACGCCGCGCGCATCGAAGCATGGGCCGCGCGCGAGGGGCGGACGCGCCCGACATCGGCGCGGCTGGCCTGGCGGCTTCTGCGCGCATTCCTGGCGTGGTGTGCCGAGCATCCCCAGTATGCAAACATCGTGCAGACACCGAACCCGGCCAAGACGAAGCGCACACGCGAGGCCCTGGGCAAGCCGGGCAGAAAAATGGACGTGCTCACCCGCGAACAGCTACCGGCCTGGTTCGCCCATGTGCGCCAGATTCAAAACCCGGCCATTGCCGCCGCGCTGCAAATCATGCTGCTGACGGGCGCGCGTCCTGGTGAAGTGCTATCCCTGCGCTGGGAGGACATCAACATGCAGTGGCGCAGCATCGCCATTCGGGACAAGGTGGAAGGCGAGCGCATGATTCCCTTGACGCCCTATGTCGCGCATCTGCTGGCGCTGTTGCCGCGCCGCAATGCCTGGGTGTTTTCCAGCGCCAGCAGCGCCAGCGGGCAACTCTCGAGGCCGCAAGCGCCGCATGCTCGCGCCTGCAAGGCTGCCGGGCTGGATGACTTGTCGCTGCACGGCCTGCGTCGCAGTTTTTCGACGCTGAGCGAGTGGCTGGAAATTCCCGCTGGTGTGGTGGCGCAAATCATGGGGCACAAGCCCAGCGCCACGGCAGAGCGGCACTACAAGGTGCGCCCGCTGGACTTGCTGCGTGTGCACCATGAACGCATCGAAGCATGGATTCTTGAGCAAGCCGGTATCGACTTTCAGGCCGCGCAGGCATTGCCGACACTGCGCCGGGTACAGTGATAGCAAAAAGGCGATAAGATGGCGCAATGGACGGTGCAGATTCACCCCGCAGCAGAACCAGAATTGCGCGCCCTGCCAGCCGACATGCAAGCCCGGTTCCTGCGCGTTGCCGAGCTGCTGGAAGCCTTCGGGCCGCATCAAGTGGGCATGCCGCATGTGCGCCTATCGAGGGCA
>JBFXEK010000268.1:0-3641 GCA_050180155.1 Thiomonas sp.
CGACCGCTTCCGCTCCACCGACATGCGCTTCGACCACGTCCGCCCCCGCGTGGCCGGCACACGGCGGTTCGACTCGATGCACCTGCACATGCCCGGGCAGTGGTCGCTGCAGCGCGCTGCCAACTGCCGCTACGCGGTGGAAAAAGCGCTGATCGAGGCGCATCCGGGAATGATCGTCACCATCGAAATGCTCACCTCTGCGCAGGAAAGCCAGCAAGAGCAAAATGGCCCAAATGGCGCGGCGCAGGACGTGCAAAACTGCCCGCCTTCATCAGCCGCCCAGCCCGCGCCGCGTTGACGTGAAACGGAGACAACCATGCAACTCACCAGCCCCGCCTTTGCCGACGGCCAGCCGATTCCGCCGCAGTACGCGTTCTGCAAACCTGCCGTCGTCGGCCATGTGGCCCTGTCGCAGAACTTCAACCCGCCGCTGGCCTGGAGCGACGTGCCCGCAGGCACGCAGAGCCTGGTGTTGGTCTGCCACGACCCCGACGTGCCCAGCCGTGCCGACGACGTCAACCTCGAAGGCCACGTCGTTCCCGCCGACCTGCCGCGGGTGAATTTCTACCACTGGCTGCTCGTCGACATTCCGCCCACACGCAGCCAGATCGGCGAAAAAGAGCTCAGCCACGAAGTGACGCCTCGCGGCAAACCCGGCCCGGATTGCGCTGGCGGTATGCGCCAGGGGGTGAACGACTACACCGCCTGGTTCGCCGGCGATCAGGACATGGCCGGGCAATACTTCGGCTACGACGGCCCCTGCCCGCCGTGGAACGACAGCCTGCTGCACCATTACGTCTTCACGCTGTACGCGCTCGATGTACCGCGCTGCCCGGTAGACGGCGTCTTCAACGGCGCGCAGTTGCTCCACGCGATCAGCGGCCATGTGCTGGCGCAGTCCAGCCTCACCGGCACCTACACCCTCAACCCGGCGCTGCGCATCGCATGACCAACACCTCCCCCCCTGCCCGCCGGCCCAGCGGCTGGCGCGTGCAACTCAGCGGTCTGCTCGGTGTGCTCATCGGCATTGCGGTGCTCGCGGCGATTTTCGGCCTGCTGCGCCAACGCCTGGTCAACGAGCCAGTGGACGCAGCGCAACTGCAGCTGGCCAACGACAGCCCGTGCATGCACGCCGGGCTGAAGGCGCTGGCGGCCGGCGGCAAACCGATCACCTACGGCCAGCTCGACCGGCTCAAAAAGCAATGCGGCGAAAGCAGCGACTGACCGTCGCCCTGCACCGCCGTCTCAAGCTGCGGGAAAGACCAGCTGCACGCGCAACCCTGGAGCGACGGCGCCAGGCGACAAATCGTTCAGCGTGACGCTGGCTTGGTGCTGCCGGGCGATTTCACGCACGATCGCCAGTCCCAGCCCGCTGCCTTCGCTGCCATTGTCGAGGATGCGGTAGAACGGCTCGAACACCAGCGCGCGCTCGGCCTCGGGAATGCCGGGTCCGGTATCGTCCACCTGCAACACCACCGCCGCGCCAGCAGCCGAATCCGGCATGGCACGGCGCAGACGCAGGCTGACGCTGCCGCCCGGCGGGGTGTAGGTGATGGCGTTGTGCAGCAGATTTTTCACCAATTCGTGCAGCAACAAGGCGTTGCCGCGCACCTGCAGCGGCGCTTGCGGGCAGTCGAATTCGATCTCCAGCCCCTTGTCCAGCGCCAGCGGCGCCAGCTCCTGCATCGCCTCGGTCGCCGCTTGGCGCAGGTCGATGGTTTCGAACACCGCGCGCGCCGCACCCCCCTGGTTTTCCGCCCGGGTGAGCGCGAGCAACTGGTTGACCAGCCGCGTGGTGCGCTCCACGCTTTTGCCGATTTGCCGCAGGCTGGCGCGCAACTCCTGCGGATCGGTCTGCCGCTGCGCCAATTCGGCCTGCATGCGCAACCCGGCCAGCGGCGTTTTGATCTGGTGAGCGGCGTCGGCGACGAAACGCTTTTGCGTCTGCAACAACTGCCGCAGACGCGTGAGCAGACTGTTGATCGAATCGACCAGCGGAGCGATTTCCTCCGGCGCCTCGCGCTCGTCGATCGGACTGATGTCGTCGGCCCGTCGGCGGCGAATCCGCGCCTGCAGCTCGTTGAGCGGCGCCAACCCCTGCCCCAGGCCGAACCACACCAGCAAAATGAAAATCGGCACGACGACGAATTGCGGCAAGATCACGCCTTGCACGATGTCTCGCGCCAGCCGGGTACGCGCCTGCGTGTCCTGCGCCACTTGCACCAGTACGGGCGCCGAAGCTGCAGCCGGCCACACCCAGGCGCTGGCCAGCCGCACCCCCTGGCGGCCGGCTTCGACGTCGCGCCAATGCACCTGCCACGTTCCGCCCGGATGCGCCGGTGGCAGGCTCGCCGCCGCGGGCAGCCGGGCATCGCCGGCGAGGACGGCGCCGCCGCGGCTGCGCACCTGAAAACCCGCCAGGCCGCCAACCGGCGGGTGCCGCAGCGTCTGCAGCCACAGCGGCGAGCGCACCGCAGCGTCCACGCCTTCGGCCTGCACCTGCGCACTGAGTTGCTGCAGCGCGCGTTCGAGCGCCGCGTCGTAGGGTTTGGCGGCGATGGCTTGCGCCACCAGATAGGTGATGCCGATGGACAGCGGCCACAGCAGCAACATCGGCGCGATCATCCAGTCGAGGATTTCGCCGAACAGCGAACGCGGCTGGTGCCAACGGCTGCGCCTGGGCAGCGCGGCGGCGTCCGCAGGCGGAGTTTCAGGCATGCGGCTTGGCGGCGTCGCTGCCGTGCGCCGGCGGTGCGATTTTTTCCAGACAATACCCCAGGCCGCGCACGGTGGCGATGCGTACCGGCCCGACCTCGATTTTTTTGCGCAAGCGGTGCACGTACACCTCGATGGCGTTGGTGCTCACCTCCTCGCCCCAGACGCACAGATGTTCGACGAGTTGGTCTTTGCTCACTAGCCTGCCGGCGCGCTGCAACAGGACTTCGAGCAATGTGAGCTCGCGCGCGGAGAGTTCGACCACGGCGCCGTCGAGGGTGACGATGCGGCCGTTGATGTCGTACTGCAACGGCCCATGTTGGATGATCGCCGTGGCCCCGCCCATACCGCGGCGCGACAGCGCGCGCACCCGCGCTTCGAGCTCGGCCAGGGCAAACGGCTTGGCCATGTAGTCGTCGGCACCCAAATCCAGGCCGCGCACCTTGTCTTCGACGCTATCGGCCGCGGTAAGGATGAGCACGGGCACGGTAGCGCCGCGCGCGCGCAAACGGCGCAATACTTCGAACCCCGACAAGCGCGGCAGACCAAGGTCGAGGATCAGCAGGTCGAAGGCCGTCGACTGCAACGCGGCGTCGGCGCTGTTGCCGTCGGCCACCTGATCGACGGCGTAGCCCAGCGCACGCAGCGAACGCAGCAGGCCGTCGGCCAGGACCCGGTCGTCTTCGGCAATCAGAATGCGCATGCTTGTCTCCGCCCGGGTGTTTGGGCGCCATTTCCCGGATGTTATGGCGCGGATTCTAGGCGTTGCCGACCCCGCTCGCCGCGGCGCGTTGCACCGCCACGGGCAGGGCCTGGGCGACCTGCAGCTGCAGCGTGCGCGTGGGAAAGGCAAACTCCACGCCGTGTTGCGCGAGCACGCGCATCAGGCCGAGGTTGATGGCCTGCTGCGTGTTCATATAGGCGGC
>JBFXEK010000269.1:0-3638 GCA_050180155.1 Thiomonas sp.
GGCCGTCGACTACGCCAAGGCGCACTACAAAGCCTGACGCCTGATCGAGCCACCCTTTGCATTCACGCCACCTTTTGACGGTTCGCGCCGCAGCGCTGCTGCCGGCGCGGATCGCCTGATTTCACATGACCCTTCGTCGACGCATTGCGATTACTGGCCTTGGCGCGGTTTCCCCGCTGGGCAACACGCTGGAAGAAAACTGGGCCAATCTGGTTGCCGGAAAGTCCGGCATCGGTCGCATCACCAAGTTCGATGCCTCGGCCTACTCGGTGCAAATCGCCGGAGAGGTGCGCAATTTCGATGTGACGCAATACATTCCAGCGAAGGAAGCGCGGCACATGGACACCTTCATCCATTACGGCATTGCCGCGTCGAAACAGGCGGTGCGTGACAGCGGCATCGACCAGGCTGGGCTCGACCCGGAGCGTGTGGGCGTGCTCATCGGCTCGGGCATCGGCGGCTTGCCGCTGATCGAAAACACCTACAAAGAACTGCTCGAACGCGGCCCGCGCCGTGTCACGCCGTTTTTTGTGCCGGCTTCGATCATCAACATGATTTCCGGCCATGTGTCGATCGAGTACGGCTTTCAGGGGCCGAATATTTCCGTCGTCACGGCATGCACCACCGGCTTGCACGCCATCGGTCTGGCGGCGCGGCTGATCGAGTCGGGCGACGCCGACGTCATGGTCGCCGGCGGTGCCGAAGCCACCGTGTCGCCGCTGGGTATCGGCGGTTTCGCCGCGGCGCGGGCGCTGTCCACGCGCAACGACGATCCGGCAACGGCCAGCCGACCGTGGGACAAAGAGCGCGACGGCTTTGTCCTCGGCGAGGGCGCCGGCGTGATGGTGCTGGAAGACTACGACTTGGCGGTCAAGCGCGGTGCGACCATCTACGCCGAACTCGTCGGCTTTGGCATGAGCGGAGATGCCGGACACATCACCGCGCCGAACACCGATGGGCCGCGACGCAGCATGCTGCTGGCGCTGAAAAACGCCGGTGTCGCGCCGGACGCGGTGCAGATGATCAACGCGCATGGCACGTCCACTCCGCTGGGCGACAAAAACGAATCCGACGCCATCAAGCTCGCTTTCGGCGACCATGCGTACAAACTCGTGGTCAACTCCACCAAATCCATGACCGGCCATCTGCTGGGCGGTGCCGGCGGTGTCGAAGCCGTCTACACCGTGCTGTCGGTGCATCACCAGGTCTGCCCGCCGACCATCAATCTGCACACCCCCGACCCGGAGTGCGACCTCGACTATTGCGCCAACACCGCGCGCGACATGCGCATCGACTACGCGCTGAAAAACAATTTCGGCTTCGGTGGCACCAACGGCTCGGTTTTGTTCAAACGTGTTTGAGCGGACAATCCAGCTCATTCGCAGCTCCCGGCTTCGCGTTTTTCACTCAGCAGCATGAAGACCGTTGCGCCGTTGCAAATCCGGGTCGAACGTTTCGGCCGCTGGCACTTGCTGCTCGGTCTGTTCAGCGCCGCCTCTCTACTGGCGGCGGGCTGGACGGTCTGGGTATGGCGCGACAGCGACTCGCTCAGCCTGATGGCGGCGTTTGCCGCGGCGATGTTTCTGGCCATTTTGTCGGCGCAATACCCGTATTGGTCGATCCGGCCGTTCACGCTGTTCCATGGCCAGTATGGCTGGCGCTTGCAGCGTGGCGACGGCCTGGAAGACGTGCTGCAAGTGCGCGGCATGACTCTGCCCGGGCTGTTGCTCATCCTCGGCCTCACGGCCAAAGGGCGGGTGGTCTTGCCCATCCCCAGCGACATCCAGCCGGGAATTTTTCGCGAGTTGCGGCTGCGCCTGGACGCGCTGCCCCATTGAAATCCGGTGGAGCCTGACGCGCAGAGCGATGCCATTCTGGTCCAGCAGGTCCAGGCGGGGCATCAAAAATCGTTCGACCTGCTCGTTGCCAAATACCAGCGGCGCATTTACCGCCTGGTGTTGCGCTTCATCCGCGACCCAGCGCAGGCCGAGGATGTGGCGCAGGAAACCTTTTTGCGCGCTTACCGCGCCATCGGCCAGTTCCGCGGCGACAGTCAGTTCTACACCTGGCTGTACCGCATTGCCGTCAACACGGCGAAAAAAGCCATCACCGACGAGATGCGCGACCCGACCGTGGCAGAAGGCGATGCCGCGGGACAAGATGAAGAAACTTTTAGCCCGACCGAGCGACTAAGCAACAACGAGACGCCCGAATCGATTTTGGTGTCCAAGGAAATCGTGCAGACGGTCAATGCGGCGATGGAATCGTTACCGGATGATTTGCGCACCGCGATCACGCTGCGCGAAATCGAAGGGCTGAGCTACGAAGACATCGCCGAAGTGATGCAATGCCCGATCGGAACGGTGCGGTCGCGCATCTTCCGTGCGCGCGAGGCGATTGCCGAGCGCTTGCGTCCGGTGATCGAGCACAAAGGCGGAAAACGCTGGTGAGAGGGAAATGGCTGTGCAGGAGACGACCATGAGTGCAGAAAACCCGCGGGAAAGGCTTTCGGCCTTGATCGATGGCGAGGCCGAGTTCGCCGCGCCGTCGGCGCAGGCAGCCGCTTTCATCCGCCAGACCGCCAGCGACGACGCGCTGCGCCGCGATTGGTTGCTCTATGCCCAGATTGGCGACGTGCTGCGCTCGGCCGATCTGGCGGCCATGCCTGGCGAACACGAGTTCTTGCAGCGCGTCAGCGCGGCCGTGGCGCGCGAGCCCGTTGTGCTACGGCCCTCGGCGCAAAACGGCCGGCTGGCGGTGGCGCGCGCCACCCGCAGGCCGCACTGGAGCACCCGCATGACGGCCGTTGCCGCCGCCGTCGCCGGGGTGGCGGTGATGGCCTGGGTGGCCTTGCCCGGCTTGCAGTCTCCTTCATCTTCTGGCGGCAGCGTGCGGCCGGTGATCGCCGCCCGCGTGGACGACACCGCTGCTGCCGGTGCGCAAATTCCGGTGGTGGCGGTGCGGGCCAACCGCGCAGCCATGCAAATGGCACAGGGTAGTCTGGTGCAAACCGAGCTGACGGCGCCAGGCGGGCAGAATGGTGGGCAGATCATCCCGGTCTCGGCGCAAATGCCAATGGTCGAATATCTGCTGGCGCACCAGCAAATGGCCGGGGGCATGATGCCTGCGGTGCCGGCAACTTTGCGGGTCGTGGTGCAGCGCCCGGAACCGGCAGCGGCGCAGGCGCACTGATGGCTGTGGAGTTGGGTGTCGTCCGCGCAGGCGTGCGTCTGCTGGCGCTGGGGGTTGGGGCGTTTGCGCTGTTTGCCACTGCGGCTGCGGCGCAAACGCCGTCTGCAGCGCCGGCAGCGGGACAGCAGGCGCAGCCAGTAGCCGACATCCCCTTGCCGGCGCAGGGTCTGGAGCAATGGCTGCAGCACGTCAGCGCCGCAGCGCGGTCGCTGAACTACAGCGGAGTGTTCATCACCCAGCGTGGAGATGACATCAGCACGTCCAGTCTGGTGCACTACGTGTTGCCGCAGGGACATTTCGAACGCATCGAAACTCTCGACGGCCAGCGACGCATCATGGTGTCGCTGGGCGACCAAGTGCGCACCACTTGGCCCGACTACCGGCTGATGCTCATCGACAACCAGGGCGGGCAGACGAGTTTTCCACGCTTGCTCAAAACCGCCAAC
>JBFXEK010000270.1:0-3630 GCA_050180155.1 Thiomonas sp.
AATAGCAACACCGGCCAGTGCAGCAGCGCAGGCAGCAGCGCCAGCGCGATGATCGGCATGTGCACGGCGATGGTGAAGCGGGTGGCCTTGGTGTTGTTGTCGAAAATACGCCGCCCGCCGCGGATGGCCTGCACGATGCTGGCAAAGCTGTCGTCGAGCAAGACCAGCGCCGCGGCTTCGCGCGCCACGTCGGTGCCGCGTTCGCCCATGGCGATGCCCACATCGGCGGCCTTGAGCGCCGGGGCGTCGTTGACGCCGTCTCCGGTCATCGCCACCACCTGGCCGTCTGCCTGCAGCGCGCGCACCAGGCGGAGCTTGTGTTCCGGGGCGAGGCGCGCGCACACGTCAACGCCGCGCAGGCGCTCACGCAGCGCCGCGTCGTCGAGCGCGGCGAGTTCCGCGCCGGTGACGACCTCGGCGCGTTCGGACAGCCCGACTTGCGCGGCGATGGCGCGCGCGGTGGCCGGATGGTCGCCGGTCAACATGACGATGCGCACTCCGGCGGCGCGACACTGCGCAATCGCCGCGGGCACCTCCGGACGCGGCGGGTCGATCAACCCCACCAGGCCGAGAAACTCGAAGTCGAAATCGTGCTGGCTGACGGGCCATGACGCGCCGGGCGCAGGCGCCTGCCAGATGCCGCGCGCCACGCCGAGCACGCGCAGGCCGCGCGCGGCCATCGCCTCGACCTGTTGCTGCACGGCTTGTCGCATCGCGGCCGGCAGATGGCACAGATCGGCCACCGCCTCGGGCGCTCCCTTGGTCGCCAGCGCGTACGCTTCGGGGCGGGCGGTGGCGAATACCCGCGTCATCGCCAGGATGTCGGGCGCGAGGTCGTACTGGTGCGTGGGGCTGCGGTCGTCGTGCACGTGTTCGGTGCCCTGCAGACGGGCGTGGCCGAAGGTCTGGATGGCCTTTTCCATCGGGTCGAACGGGTCCAGCGGCGTGGCCAGCATGGCGAACTCGACCAGGGCGTGAAAGCGCTCGGGCAGATCGGCGTCGGCCGCGTCGAACACCGCATCGCCTGCGGCCAGCGCCGCGACCTGCATGCGGTTTTGCGTCAGCGTGCCGGTTTTGTCCACCGCGAGCACGGTGATCGCGCCCAATGCCTCGACCGCCGGCACGCGGCGAGTCAACACCTTGGCTTGCGACAGCCGCCATGCCCCCAGCGCCAGGAACACGGTGAGAATCACCGGGATTTCCTCGGGCAGAATGGCCATGGCCAGGGCGATGCCCGAGAGCAGGCTCTGCAGCAGCGCGCGCCCGTCCCACAGCCAGCTCAGCAACACCAGCGCCAGCGCCAAAGCCAGCGCAACGAAGGTGAGGTTGCGGATCAGCGCCGCCGAAGCCCGCTGCAAGCCGGAATCGACCTCAGCCGTCGTCGCCAGCGCGGCACCGATGCCGCCCACCGCGGTGCGCGATGCGGTGGCCGTGACCACCGCCTGCCCGACCCCTTTGGTGACCACGGTGCTGGCAAACAGCGCGGCGCTGCCGGCGTCCCCCGCCGCAGCCGCCGCGTGTACCACTGGATCGGGCAGTTTGCTCACCGGCACGGCTTCGCCAGTGAGCAGCGATTCGTCGACGTCGAGCTGGCCGCTGACGAGTTGCGCATCGGCAGGAATGCGGTCGCCCTCGCGCAGCACCAGCAGATCGCCTGCGACCACGTCGCGCCCGGCGATGCGCTGCTCGCGGCCGTCGCGGATCACCAGCGCGCGTGGCGCCGACAGGTCGCGCAGCGATTCCAGCGCGCGCTGCGTCTTGCGCTCTTGCGCCAGGGTGATGCCGATGACGACGAAGACGAAACCGAGCAGGAACAGCGCCTCGCCCTTGTCGCCCAGCAGCAGGTAGATGCCGCCGGCGGCCAGCAGCATGAGGAACATGGGTTCGCGCAGCACGCCCAGCACGATGGCCCAGGCCGTCTTGGGCGCAGCGCCGGGCAGCAGATTGGGGCCGTCGCGCGCCAACCGTGCCGCGGCCTCGGCCGCGCTCAGCCCGGCGGGAGCCGTCCCCTCGGCGGTTCGTGCGCCGTCGTCACCGCTGTGATCGGCCTGCATGTCAATCCCTCAGCCGCCGCCGCAACAGCGCCACCAGCACGGCCCCCGACACCCCAGCCGCACCGATCGTCCACGCCAGCACCGTGCCCAGGCCGCTGCGGTAGTACCAGGTGGCGATGCTCGCGGCGATGAACCCGATCTCTGTGGCGCCAAAGACCACGGTCAGCCAGAACTGCAGCGCCGTCATGCGCTGCTGGTACGCGGTGGTGAGGGTGAAGCTCACCATGTCGAGACGGTCGGTGACGGCGTCGAACAAATCGACGATGCCCAGCAGATTTTCCCCTTGTTCGGCCACCACGTCGTTGAACCGCGTGCTCGCCAGTGTCGAGCCGTAGTACTCCTCCAGGCCGTCGATCACTTCCTTTTTCAGCGCGAGCAGATCATCGATGGTGCGCGGCCCGGCATGGGTGAGGCGGTCGTACAGCCGTTGCAACACCGCGCGCTCGATGGCAAGGAGTTCGAGGGTGACGAGAAACGGCAGCGCGCTGCGCGGCGGTAGTTGCAGCGCCGCCGCTTCGGCCGCGCTGTCGTCGCGGCGGTCGTGCAGATCGAGCGCGCTGCGCCGGCCGATGAGGGTGATACCGCCGACACGCGCACAGCTGTCGCGCGCGAGTTCGCCTTCGACCACTTCGGGCTTGAGCGCGCGTCCCAGGCGGTCGCGCCACAACAACGCGACCGCCTGCTCGGCGTGCGCGGCCAGCCAGCCGTCGAGCAGCGTATCGGGCAGACGGATGACCGACAGCGGCAAATACGCGCTGTAGCCGGCACGACCGGAAATCGCCTGGTTCAGCACGGCGAGTTGCTGCCAGATTTGCGCAGCCGGGGTGTCGGCAACGTCGGGATCGAGCCAACCGATCCAGCGTTGCGCGTCGAAGGGCTGGCTGGGTGCGGGCAGCCACACCTCCCACACCGCCACCGCGGCCACATGCGCGAGCAGCGCCACGTCGGCATGATCCGGCGCCAAGGGATCGGCGGGCGACAGCGTCATGCGGCCGAGACCGGCGCGCTGCAGTCGTTGCGTCTGCAGAAACGGCGCACCGAGGACATGCGTTTGCGCCGCCTCCCGCCACTGCGCCAGCCGCGTAGCGGCCGGTTCGGGCAGCGCGGCAAACGCCTGCCGCGGCAGGCGCACGCCCGGCAGCAACGGCGTGGAAAACAACAACACAAACCCCGGCCACGCGGTTTGCCCGAGGTCTGGCGCCGGGTGCTTTGCCGCCTCGCGCGTGTCAGTCTTCATGGCGGCACGGCCGGGCCGGCAGCGGCGTCAACGCGCTCGTCCGCCCGGCCCAGACGGGCGAGCAGCAGCGCTTCGAGTTCTTCGGTGCGCGGCAAACCCTGGGCGAACAGCGCTCCATCGAGAAGCAACACCGGATCGCGCGTGGCACCGAGCGCAATCGCCCGTTCGGCGTCGGCGCGCAGATGGATATTCGCCCGCCAGCCCAGCCCGCCGAGCGCACAAGACACGCGACGCTTGAGTTTTTCCGCATCCAGCCCCGAACCGAGAATGTCGAAGCGGGCGGGGCATACGTGAGAGCCGCTGGAGCAGGTCATGGATGGATTGTGGCGAGTTTGGCTG
>JBFXEK010000271.1:0-3620 GCA_050180155.1 Thiomonas sp.
TGAACTGTGCAGTCTTGCCGGCAACGGTGCGACCCTGATAGTCCTCTGGAAAGTGCAACTCGAAAATCTTGCTCTGCCCGGCTTGCAGGCCCTTGGTCGCCGCTTCGAACTCTGGCAGCATACGGCCCTCGCCCTGCACGAAGCTGAACCCTTCGGCCTTGCCGCCGTCGAAAGCGGTGCCGTCGATGCGGCCCTCGAAATCGACCGTGACACGGTCACCGTCTTGCACTTCCAGTCCTTCGGACGTCTGGCCGTTCGGCGCAGCCTGGCCGCGCTCGATGAAGATCACGCGTTGTTTGCGCAGCACCTCGATGGTTTTGTCGATCGCCGCGTCGTCGACCTCGGCGGTCACACGCTCGATGGACTGCGTCGACAAATCGGGGATTTGCACGTCGGGATAGACCTCGAACACCGCGTCGAACGCCACCACATCGTCGGCCACGCCCTCACTCTTGGGGGTGAACTGCGGCATGCCGGCCACGCGCAGGCGCGCGTTGCTAGCCACCTCGTAGAAGGCGTTGCCGATTTTGTCTTGTAACACTTCCATTTCCACCGACGGCGCGTAGCGCTGCGCCACCATCGACATCGGCACCTTGCCAGGACGGAATCCGGGCAGGCGCAGCGTGCGGCTCAGGTTCTTCAGACGCGCGTTGATTTCGGTTTGCACAGCGGCCTTGGGAACCGTCACGGTCACGCGGCGTTGCAATTTGTCCAGTGTTTCGACAGTCATGGGGAACATCCAGAGTTCAATGAAAAGGAGCAATCACCGCCAAACCAGCAGCTCGGCGGCTGGTGCGAGGGAGGGGACTCGAACCCCTACGCCAGTGAAGGCGTCAGGACCTAAACCTGGTGCGTCTACCAATTTCGCCACCCTCGCAGGAAAATCTGCTGCCCGCTGCCGCCGTGCACGGATTGTTTCTACACGGCCCGTCCATGTCACACAGCAGCCTCATTTTTAAGGCAATCCACTATTCTAGCCTTGCCGCATGGGCGCGCAGCGCACGTCGTCCGACCATGTCTTTTGCCGCTTTGCCATCATCGCCGTCCGACACCCTGACCGCACCGCCTGCGGGAACCTCGGCGTATTACGCCCTGCAGCGCTGCCCGCTGCCGCAGCGCGCGGCGCTGACCGCGCTGCTGCAGGCGCACAGCCAAATCCGCAGCATCGCCACCACCGTCAGCGATGCCGCCGTGGCGCAGGCCAAACTGGCCTGGTGGGAGAGCCAGTTGCGCGCGATGCCCGCCGGCGCGGCGCAGCATCCGGCGCTACGGCGTCTGGCACCAGCGCTGCAGGCGCAAGGACTGCATGGCGACGCCCTGCTTGCGGTCGTACACAGCGTGCGGATCGATTTGCAGCAAAACCGCTGGCTGGATCGGCCGGCGCTGCTGCACTACGCGCAGCAGTGCAGCGGGTTCACGTCGCGCACGGCCGCAGCGCTGCTCGGACTGGATACTGCGCCGGCGCTGGCCGCGGCGTTCGACCTGGGTGTGGCGCTGCGCCTGGCCAGCGGCATCCGCCATTTGGGACGCGACGCGGCGCAGGGCCGGATCTACCTGCCGCTCGACGCCATGCAGCGTCACGGCGTGACCGCAGCGCAACTCCAGCAACGGCGGATGGACGGCGCCGTGCGGGCGCTGCTGGCAGAACAAACGGCGTTGGCCTGCGGGTTGATCGAATCGGCGCTCGCCGACTTGCGCAACCATCCGCCCCGGCAAACCGCCCCGCTGCGAGCTCTGGGCGCGATGTCGCTGGCGCTGCTGCGGGAAATCGCACGCGCCGACTATGCCGTGCTGCACCAGCGCATCAGCCTGACGCCACTGCGCAAGCTGTGGATCAGCCGCACCTGCCGCTGACTCCGCTCAGGCGCGTTCGAGCTCGGCACGCAGCGCGCGGTATTCGTCGAGCGCCTCGGGGTTGGCCAGCGCCGAAACGTTTTTCACCTCTTCGCCATGAAGGATGTTGCGCACTGCGAGCTCGACGATTTTGTTGCTCTTGGTGCGCGGAATGTCGTGCACCTGCACGATGCGTGCCGGCACGTGACGGGGTGTGGTGTTGTCGCGGATTTGGCGCTTGATGGCGTCGATCAGCGCAGCGTCGAGCACCTGGCCCTCGCGCAGGCGGACGAACAGCACGACACGCACGTCGTTATAGGTGCCTGGCGGCCAGTTCTGCCCGACGACCAGCGATTCCAGCACGGCGTCGATGCGTTCGACCTGGCGGTAAATTTCCGCAGTGCCGATGCGCACCCCACCCGGGTTGTGAGTCGCGTCGGAGCGGCCGTAGATGATGTAACCACCGTGTGGCGTGCGGGCGATGTAGTCACCGTGCCACCAAACGTTGGGATAACGTGAAAAGTACGCCTCGATGTATTTCTGCACCCCCTTTTCCAGGCTGCCGTCGACGAGGAAACCCAGCGGCATCGACGGAAACGGCTTGGTGCACACCAGTTCGCCCTTCTGCCCGTCGGGCAGAGGCTGGCCCTGTTCGTCGGCCACCATCACCGCCATGCCCAGCGCGCACGCCTGCAGTTCGCCGCGCCAGACCGGATTGAGCGGCGAGCCGACGATGAAGCAGGCCACCAAGTCGGTGCCGCCTGACATCGAACTCAAGCAGACGTCGGTCTTCACCCGGCTGTAGACATAATCGAACCCTTCGGGTGCCAACGGCGAGCCGGTGGACATGATGGTGCGCAAGGCCGTCAGCCGGTGCGTGGTTTTCGGTTCCAACCCCGATTTGCCCAGCGCTTCGATGAACTTGGCCGATGTGCCCAGGTGGGTGAAATCGACCGCATCGGCATAGTCGAACAAAATGGCGTTGCCGCGCAACCCCGGCGCGCCGTCGTACAGGCACACCGTCGCTTCTTGACTGAGCGCAGACATCAGCCAATTCCACATCATCCAACCGCAGGTGGTGAAAAAAAACACCCGGTCTCCAGGATGGACATCGACCTGCAAACGCATTTCGGCCAGGTGCTTGAGCAACACGCCACCGGCGCGATGCACGATGCATTTGGGCACACCAGTGGTGCCGCTGGAATACAGAATGTAAACGGGGTGATCGAACGGCAACGAGGTGAATTCCACCTCACGCGGGGCAAACGCTGCCAGCGCCGCGTCCCACGGCTGCGCCGTGGCGATCGGCGACACGTCCACCGGCTGCTGCAGCGCCTCGCCGACGTAAGGCACGATCAGGGTGTGTTGCACCGCAGGCAGTTGCGGCAGCAGTGCGGCCAGTTTGTCCAGGTTGGAAAACGTCTTGCCGTTGTAAAAATAACCGTCGCAGGCGATGAGCACCTTGGGCTGCGTCTGGCCGAAACGGTCGAGCACGCCCTGCACGCCGAAATCGGGCGAGGCCGAGGTGAAGGTGGCGCCGATGCTCGTTGCCGCGAGCATGGCGATGACGGTTTCGGGCAGATTGGGCATGTACGCGGCCACGCGGTCGCCCGGCTGCACCCCCCAAGCGCGCAACGCCTGCTGCAGGCGGGAGACTTCAGCGTGCAGCGCGCGCCACGACAGGCTGCGCTGCGTGCGGTCTTCTCCCCAGAAATGCAGCGCGATGGTGTCGTCGTTGCGGCGCAGCAGGTTTTGCGCAAAATTCAGCCGTGCGTCAGGGAAAAAGC
>JBFXEK010000272.1:0-3596 GCA_050180155.1 Thiomonas sp.
CGGCGACCATTGGATCGTGCACGGCAGTAAAACCTGGGTGCACGGACTGTTCGATGCAAGCACCACCGGCCTGCTCGTGCTGTGCCGCACCGACGCCAGCGCCGCGCTGCACCGTCAATTCAGCCTGCTGTTGGTGCCGCGCCGGGCCAGCGGTGTGCTGGCCGGACGGCAGCGACACGGCTGGGCGACTCCCTCACCGCCGGCTGACGTGCGGTTCGACGCTGTGCGCGTGCCGCTGCACCACGTCATCGGCGAACCCGGACAGGGTCTGGAGATGCTGCAGGTGCAGCTACGCCTGACGGGTCTGCACGACGCGCTATGGTGCCTGGGTGCTGCCGAGCGCGCGCTGCGCCTGCTCATCGGCTGCCTGCAGCAGCAGCGCGACGACCAGGCGCCGGCCGTGCGCCATCCGCTGTGGCAGCAGCGCATCGCCCAGGCGCGCATCGGGCTGGACACCACGCGCATGCTCGCCCGCCGCTGCGCCTGGCAACTCGACCAGAACGACGGTGATCTGCCGCAGCAAGAACTCGCCATGCTGCAGCTGCAGGCGCTGCCGCTGGCGGTACAGACCGTGCAGTGGAGCATCCTGGCGCACGACGCGCAGGCGCTGGACGACACGCTGCCGCTGGCCGGCTGGCTCGCCCGGCTACAACTGCTGCAGCAGTTGGCGCCGCCCGCGCAGGTGCTGCAGGCGCAAATCGCGCAAGGCGAACTGCTGCGCTAAAAATCCGGCGACGCTGCACAATCTTTGCCGCCACCGATGCCAGAGGAGACCAGATGAAACTCGTCCGCTACGGCCGCAACGGCCACGAACGCCCCGGGCTGATCGACGCGCAAGGCCGTTTGCGCAGCCTGGCCGCTCAGGTGCACGACATCGACGCCGGCGTGTTCGGCCCGGCGGGCCAGCGCTGGCTGCGCCGCGTCGATCCGGCCAGCCTGCCGTTAGTCCCCGGCCGGCCGCGGCTGGGCGTGCCGTTCGTGGGCATCAGCAAATTCATCGCCATCGGGCTGAACTACCGCGACCACGCGCAGGAAGCCGGCATGCCCGTGCCCGCCTCGCCGATCGTGTTCACCAAATGGACGAGCTGCATCAGCGGGCCGTACGACGCCGTGCTGCGCCCGCCCGGGGCGAGCAAGCTCGATTGGGAAGTCGAACTCGGCGTGGTCATCGGCCGCCCGGCACGGTTCGTCCGCGAAGCCGACGCGCTGAAATACGTGGCCGGTTACTGCCTGGTCAACGACGTGTCCGAGCGCGCTTACCAGCTCGAACAGGGCAGCCAATGGAATCTGGGCAAGGGCTGCGACACCTTCGGCCCGATCGGTCCGTGGCTGGTCACCCGCGACGACATCGACGACCCGCAAAACGTCGATTTGTGGCTCGACGTCAACGGCGAACGCATGCAACAGGGCAACACCCGCAACATGGTGTTCGGCGTGGCGTATCTGGTGGCGTA
The DNA here is from genome assembly GCA_050180155.1 of Thiomonas sp. Taxonomy (GTDB): domain Bacteria; phylum Pseudomonadota; class Gammaproteobacteria; order Burkholderiales; family Burkholderiaceae_C; genus Thiomonas. The sequence goes on from JBFXEK010000272.1 coordinate 1,455, forward strand.
TCTCAGCCGCTTCATGACCCTGCTGCCCGGTGACGTCATCGCCACCGGCACCCCGCCGGGTGTTGGCATGGGGCGCAAACCGCCGCGTTATCTGCAACCCGGCGACGAGGTCACGCTGGGCAGCCCGCAACTGGGCGTGCAGCGGCAAACCATCCGCAACGCGCCGCAACGTCCGGTTTGACCCTGCTGCCGGCCGCTGGCGGCGGGCAGACTGGCGCGTTCAGTCTTCGGGCGGCGGCGCCTCGCGCACCGGGCGCTTGAGCAGTTTGCGCTGCAAGGTGCGGCGGTGCATCTGCAGCGCGCGCGCCGTGGCCGAAATATTGCCGTCGTGCTCGGCCAACACTTTCTGGATGTGCTCCCATTCGAGCCGCTCGACCGGCAGCGGGTTGGCGGCCACCGGGCGGTTGGCCTCGGGCGCGTCCTGCTGCAGCGCGGCCAGGATCTCGCCCACGGTCGCCGGTTTGGGCAGATAGTTGGTCGCGCCGAGTTTGATCGCATCGACCGCGGTGGCGATGCTGGCGTAGCCGGTGAGCAGCAGGATGCGCATGTCCGGGTACGCGGCGCGCAGCGGCTGGATCAGCGTCAGCCCGCTGTCGCCCGGCAGCCGCAGGTCGAGCACTGCGGCGTCGAACGCGGCGCTGCCGATGAGCGCTCGCGCCGCGGCTGCCGACTCGGCATGCCAGACGCGGATGCCGCGGCGTTCGAGAGAATTGCGCGTGGCCGCGGCCAGCGCGGCGTCGTCTTCGACCAAAAGCAGGTTCATGACGTGTCGTTCAAGAAGAAGAAAGCATCTGCCGCGGCCAGCGCAACGTGGCGCGCAGGCCGCCGCCATCACGCCGTGCCACGTCCAGCGTGCCGCCCAGACGTTCGATACCGGCGCGCGCCAGCGCCAGGCCGAGGCCGCGGCTTTGGCCCTTGGTGCTGACAAAGTCGTACCCCGCCCGGGCCAACCGGTCGTCGGGCAGGCCGGGGCCGCGGTCGAGCACGCTCACGCGCAATTGCGCTGCGTCCCAGTCGGCCTCGACGGCGACGTCGCCGGGGCTGGCGTCGGCGGCGTTGTTCAGCAGGCTGACCAACGCGGCGGTCAGCCCGGCATCGATGCGCACCGCCGGCGGCTCACCCGAGCCACGCAATTGCAGCGGCGCCTGCGACTGCGGGCGCATCAGGTGCCAGTGCTCCAGCGTCTGCTGCAGCCAGCGCGCCAGCGATTCGGTCTGCCCGCTTCTGCTGCGCGCCGCGCCGGCCGCTGCGGTGATGTGGCCGAGCACGGTGCGGATTTGCGCCACCTGCGCCTGCAACCGCTGCAACGCCGGGCCGAGTTCGTCGTCGCCGGCGTAGTCGGCCTGCAGATCGTCGACGGTCATCGCCAGCGTCGCCACCGGAGTGGCCAGCTCGTGCGCCGCAGCGGCGGCCTGCATGCCCAGCGCGAACAAATGCTGGTCGCGCAACGCCACCTCGCGGCTGCGCGCGAGCTCGATCTCGCGTTCGCGCAACGCGCTGGCCAGCCGCGCCACCACCGCGGTGACCAGCAGCGCGGTGATGAGGAAATTACCCCACATCCCGGACAAATGTTCGCTCAACGCTCCCGCGCTGCTGCCGCAGGCAATGGTCTGCGGCGCCGGAAAGAACACCAGCAGCGAATACAGGGTGATGACCACCACGGTCATCGCCCAGCCGTACCCCCAGGGCAACGCCACGGCGCACAGGATCAGCGGCACGAGCAGCAGGGAGATCACCGGGTTGACTTCGCCGCCGCTCCAATACACCAGTTGGGCGAGGATGAGCGCGTCGGCGAGCAAATGAGCGAACGCCCCGGCCGCGCCCAGCCCACGGGCGCTGCGCGTTTGCCACCACAGCACCAGGCCCAGACCGGCCTGCAGCGCGATCAGCCCGAGCACCTTGTCCAGCGGCCAGGTGATGTCCAGATAGTGATGCGCCCACGGCAACACCGCCAGCTCGGCGAGCAACAGCACCACACGCGCTGCCAGCAGGCGGTGCAGGGTCACCGCGGGCAACGGGGCAAACGCAGCACTGCCGCGCCGGGCCAGTGGCGGAGAGGGAAAACGCGAAGACAACGGCATGGGCGGATTGTAGAAAGCCGCCGCAGCAGGCCGGATCGGCGTTGTCCCGCGCTGCGGCAAT
>JBFXEK010000273.1:0-3589 GCA_050180155.1 Thiomonas sp.
GCACGCGCGGCAGGCTTGCGCCGCGGCGCCGAGTTCGTCCCATTGCAGTTGCGCGATGAATTCGTCCCGCGGCGTGCTGCGTCCGCCCGCAACAGGCAGCGCGGCGCGGCGCGGCGCCGTGGCGGAAGCGGCTGGCGCCGCCGCAGCCGTGGCGGGGGAGGTTGGCGCCGCCGAAGTGTCGGCCGTGGCGCGGGCAGCGCCGAGGTCGGGCGTCGGGGTTGGTGCCGACGTCACGCTACGGCGCACGTACAGCGGCCCGAGGCCGAGTGCTTGCACCCAGCGCACGGTCTGCGCGGTCAGCCGCGGCGCTGCGCCTGCACGGGTGGGGGAGTCGGCGGGCATGACAGTGCTCAGGCAGAGGGCGGCGGCTGCAAACCGCGGCGTTGTAGCAAATCGCCGACTTGCGCCGACATCACCAGCGCATCCTCGCGGCAGGGCCGGCCCTGGGGGTCGATCGCGGGGTAATAGTCGCGCCGCCGGGTGATGGGGTAAAAGCCGTAGCGCTCATAAATGCGCACGGCGTGCACATTGCTCGGCCTGACTTCCAGCCAGAGCAGGTGAGCGCCGTCGCCGTGGCTGAGCAGGGTCACGGTGTCCAGGAGCAGCAGGCTCAGGCCCTGTCCCTGCGCTGCAGGGGCGACGGCGATGTTGAGCAGATGCATTTCTTCCACCCCTGGCATGGCGATGAAGTAACCGCACACCACATCCTGCGCGTCGGTGAGCACTTGCGCGTGGTACTGCGCGGTGAGCGAGTCGGCGAAATTGCCCCGGCTCCAGGGAAAGGCGTAGACCGCGGTTTCGATCCGCGCCACGGCGTCGAGGTCGGCGAGCTGCATCGGCCGCAGCGTATGCCCCGCTTGCGTCGCTGCGGCAAACGAGGGTTGCGGGCGTACGCGGGCGTTCATGCGCGGATGCGGCTGAGTTCGCGCTCGGCGGTGGTCTGCGCCACCTTGTCGCGCACGTAAACCGGCTGCGCCTGCGCCGCGGCCACAGTCTGCCCGCGGGCGTGCTGCTGCAGCGCCAGTCGGGCCACGGCGGCGGCCGACGGCGTGCAATCGACGGCGCGCAACACGGCGCGCTGCAGCGCCGACAGCCGTGGGTTCTGCCCGGCCAGGCAGGCGAACGTGGCCGACAGGCCGTCGGCGTGTTCCCCCCAGGCGTTACCGCAAGCCAGGAGCCGCGGCAGCGTGCCGGTTTGCAGGTGTTCGGGCAGGTCGGCCAGCACTTCGGCCCAGGCGAGCACGGCAGATTCGGCGGGGTGCACTGCCGGCGGGTGCAGGCTGTGCCAACCGTCGCCGCTGGCGCGGAACATTTGCCAATACAGCTCGCCCATGCGTGCGTCGTTGGCCACCAGCGCGACGCTGCCGGGTTCGGCCTCGACCGGGTCGGCGAGCACGCTGCCGTCGGCGCGCAGCAACGCAAACGCGGTTTCGGCCTGCGCGTGCAGCGTGTTCACGCGTGCCACCGGCAGTTCCAAGGGATACGCCAGCCCCTGCGCCACGGCAGCGGCGGTGCGCAGGCCGGTGAACGCGCCCGGGCCGGCGCCCATGCCGATGAGGTGCAGATCGGCAAAGCGCAGCCCGGCGGCGTCGAGCAATTCGGCGCACAACGGTAGCAGGCGCTGCGAGGCGCGCGCGCCGCCGGGCTCGTCGCGGCTGCGACAAACGCCGTCCACGCCCAGACAGACGCTGAGCGCTTCGGTGCTGGTATCGAAAGCGAGGACGTGCATGGTGCTGCGATTATCGGTGAAGCGCTGCAGGGATAATGTCGGCATGAATTCGACATCCAAACCTTCGGCCGCGACGCCGGTCGACTTGCCCGTCACCGCGTTCATCGGCGGCGGCAATATGAGCAGTGCACTGCTGGGCGGGTTGCTCGGCTGCGGCGCAGATGCGGCGCGACTGCTGGTGGTCGAGCCGCTGGCGCAGCAGCGGCAACGGCTGCAGCAGCGTTTCCCTGGGGTGCAGGTGCTCGCCGAGGCCGGCGCGGCGCTGCGCCAGGCGCAGGCGGTGGTCTGGGCGGTCAAGCCGCAGCAGTTCGCGCAGGCTGCGGCGCAGGTGCGACCGCATCTGGGCGACGCGTTGCACGTGAGCATCATGGCCGGCGTGCGCTGCGCTGCCATCTCCCGGCAGACCGCTGCACAGCGGCTGGTGCGCACCATGCCGAACACGCCAGCGCTGATCGGCCAGGGCATCACCGGGTTGTTCGCCAGCGCGCACGCCGGCGCGCACGACCGCGCCGTGGCCGACGCCCTGCTCGCCCCGGCGGGGCAGCGGGTGTGGGTCGAGCGCGAAGAGCTGCTCGACGCCGTGACCGCGGTATCCGGGTCCGGGCCGGCGTATGCGTTTTACCTGGCCGAGGCCATGAGCCGTGCCGGCGAAGAGCTCGGGTTGAGCGCGTCGCAGGCGCGTGAGCTGACCCTGGCCACGCTGGCCGGAGCTGCGGCGCTGGCGCAACGCAGCAGCGAACCGCTGGCCACGCTGCGTGCCAACGTCACGAGCAAGGGCGGCACCACGGCTGCGGCGCTGGAAGTGTTCGACCAGGCAGACCTGCAAGGCATCATCGACCGCGCGCTGCACGCCGCAGCGCGACGTGCGGAGGAACTGGGCGACGCGCTCGACGCCGCCTGAACAGGCCCTAGCGCTGTTGCTGCAGCGCGCGCAGGCTGTGGATGCGCGCGGCGACGAACGCCGGGCGACCGTGCAGCCCGGTCCGTTCCATCGGCAGATCGTGCCGCCTGCGCACGGCGCGGCGGGCGTAGCGCACCATCCACGCGCCACGCAGCCCGATGCGTCGTGCCGTTTGCAAATGTCCCGGCGTGTCTTCGACCAGCAGGCATTGCGCCGGGCGCAGCCCGCGGCGCGCCAGCACACGGCGCAGCATGCGTGCATCCGGCTTGGGACGCAGGCGGCGGAACATCCACATGTCTTCGACGGCGATCAGGCCGTCGATCAGCGGCCACAGCCGAAGATGCTTGAGCACGCGCTGCGCATAGTCGCGCGGCGCGTTGGTCAGCACCAGTTTGCGTCCCGGCAGCCGCGCCAGCGCGGCGCGTTCGCTGGCGTCGCAGCGCAGCATGCGGTGCAAGTGCGGAAAGTCGTGGGTCTCACGCAGGAATTGCGCGGCATCGACGCCGTGCTCGTGCATCAGCCCCAGCAGCGTGGCGCCATAGCGCTGCCAGAAATGCGCGCGGATGCGGTTGGCCTCGTCGCGCTCCACGCCCAGGTGGCGTTCGATGAACGCCGTCATTTCCGCGTTCATCAGCGGAAAGACCCGCCACGAGGCGTCGTGCAAGGGGTTGTCGAGGTCGAGCAGCCAGACGCGCTGGGTCTGCGGGCATGGCGGAAGCGAGAGGGTAGGCATGGGCGAGCAGCATAAAAAAACCGCCGCGGGGGCGGCGGTTTGCATTGGAACCGATCGTGACGGATCATGAAAAAATCAGGCCTGTGTCCAGGTGTCGATCTGGGCCTGATGGTCGGCGATCCATTTCGCGGTGACGTCCGGCAGGCTCTTGCCACTGTTGAGCTCGACCATCATGGCCTGGATGTCGTCGAGCGGCAGCTTGAACTCGCGCAGAAACTGCACCACG
>JBFXEK010000274.1:0-3576 GCA_050180155.1 Thiomonas sp.
CGCTGGCGCGGCTGGCCACCGACCCCAGCAGCAGCCTGGCCTGGGCGCAAGCGCAAAACGCCGTGCGCTTCGCTCAGGGCGAGCTCGACCGCCAGCTCGCGCTGAAAGCGCAGCAACTGGCCACGCAGTCGCAGGTGGACGCCGCGCGCAAAGCGCTGGCCGACGCGCAGGCACAACAGCAGGCCTTGCAGCAGCAAGGCGCCGGGCAGACGCAGACGGCGGTGACGGCGCCGTTCGACGGCGTGGTGCTGGCCGTGTCCGCAGCGCCCGGCGATGTGCTCGCCGCCGGCAGCCCGCTGCTGCAACTGGCGCGCGCCGGCAGCGTGCAGGCCGCGGCCAGCGTGCCGCCGGAAGACGCCGCCCGGCTGCAACCGGGGCAGGCGGTGCGGCTGCGCGCGGTGTTCGACCCGCAGCGGCAATGGCAAGGCACGCTGCGCAGCGTCGGCGCTGCGGTCGACGCCAAAACGCAGCGGCTGCCGGTGCTCATTGCGCTGCCGGCGCAACCCGGTTTGCCGCCGGCGGGCACGGCGCTGCAGGCCGACATCGTGCTGGGCCGCTGGCGCGGCTGGGTGGTGCCGCGCGACGCCGTGCTGCAAGACGCGCAAGGCGCATACGTCTACCAGGACGACCACGGCAAGGCGCGGCGTGTGCCGGTGCACATCGCCATCGACAGCGGGCTGCAAACCGGCATCACCGGGCCGCTCGATTCCACGCTGCCGCTGGTGGTGCAAGGCAACGATGTGCTGCGTCCCGGCATGGCGCTGCGGGCGCAGGGAGGCCGCCCATGAGCGCGGCCTCGCAATGGCTGCAGCGGCACCGCCGCTCGGTGTTGTTCCTGCTCGCGCTGCTGGCCGCCGGCGGGGTGTTCGCCGCGTTCAAGCTGCCGGTCGGGCTGTTTCCCAACGTGGACTTTCCACGCGTGGTGGTCAGCGCCGACGCCGGCGACCGTCCGGCCAGCCAGATGATGCTGCAGGTCACGCAGCCGCTGGAACAGGCGGTGCGGCACGTGCCCGGCGTGGTCGACGTGCGCTCGACCACCAGCCGCGGCAGCGCCGACATTTCGGTGAGCTTCGACTGGGGCACGTCGATGGCGCTGGCCGCGGTGCAGGTCAACGAGGCGGTGACGCAGATGCTGCCGCAGTTGCCGCCGGGCACGCGGGTGAGCACCAAACGCATGGACCCGACGGTCGACCCGGTGATCGCCTACAGCCTCACGTCGTCCAACTTGTCGCCGGTGCAGCTCTACGACCTGGCCGAGTTCCAGCTACGCCCGCTGCTATCGAGCATCGCCGGGGTGGCGCGGGTGCAGGTGCAGGGCGGCGCGCAGGAGGAAATCCACGTCGTGCTCGACCCGCTCAAGCTGCAGGCGCTGGGGCTGGCGCTGAGCGACGTCAGCCGCGCCATCGCCGCTGCCAACGGGGTGCAGGCCGTCGGCCATTTGCAGGATCGCTACAAACTGCTGCTGGCGCTGGCCGACTCGCGGCTGCACGACACCCGGCAGGTCGGCGACATCGTGTTGCGCGCCGCCCCCGGCGACGTGGTGCGCCTCAAAGACGTTGCCCACATCACGCGCAGCAGCGTGCCGCAGTGGACGCGGATCACGGCAGACGGCAAGGACGCCGTGTTGCTCAACATCTACCAGCAGCCCGGCGGCAACACGGTGCAAATCGCGCGCGAGGTGCGCGCGCTGCTGGCGCGCACGCCGCTGCCGGCCGGGGTGCATCTGGCCAACTGGTACGACCAGAGCACCCTGGTGGTCGACAGCGCCGCCAGCGTGCGCGACGCCATCCTCATCGGCGTGGTGCTCGCCGGCCTGGTGCTGCTGCTGTTTTTGCGCAGTCTGAAAATCACCCTGATTGCGATGATCACCGTGCCCGCGGTGCTCGCCGCCACCGTGGTACTGCTGTACGCGCTGGGCATGAGTTTCAACATCATGACCCTGGGCGGCATGGCCGCGGCCGTCGGCCTGGTGATCGACGACGCCATCGTGATGAGCGAGCACATCGTGCGCCGTCTGTCGGAAGGGCCGGCCGCAGACGCGGCGCAGCGCCACGGCGGCATTCTGCACGCGGCGATGGAATACCTGCGGCCGCTGGCCGGCTCGAGCGCGTCGACGGTGGTGATTTTCCTGCCATTGGCGTTTCTCTCCGGCGTGACCGGGGCGTTTTTCAAGGCGCTGTCGCTGACCATGGCCGCGGCGCTGGTGATTTCGTTTTTCGTCGCCTGGCTGGCCGTGCCGCTGCTGGCCGATAAGCTGCTCAAACCCCGCGACATCGCGCGGCAGGCGCAGCGCGAGCACGGGCGCTGGCTGGCCGCGGTGCAGCGCGGCTACGGCCGCGTGCTCGGCGCCGTGCTGCGCCGGCCGGCGCTGGCGTTGCTGGGTCTTGCGCCGCTGTTGGTGGCCGGCTGGCTGGCGTACCAGCATGTGGGCAGCGGCTTCATGCCGCACATGGACGAAGGCGGCTTCATCCTCGACTACCGCACCCCGCCCGGCACCTCGCTGGCCGAGACCGACCGCATCCTGCGCCAGGTCGAGCACATCCTGCTCACCACCCCAGAGGTGCAGACGTTTTCCCGCCGCACCGGCGCGCAACTGGGCGGCGGCGTGACCGAGGCCAACGAAGGCGACTTTTTCGTGCGGCTGAAACCGCCGCCGCGCGCGCCGATCGATCAAGTCATGGAACGGGTGCGCCAGCGCATCGAAACCCAGGTGCCCGGGGTCAAAATCGAGCTGGCGCAGTTGATGGAAGACCTGATCGGCGACCTCACCGCGGTGCCGCAGCCGGTGGAAATCAAAATCTTCGACGACAACCCGCAGCAGCTCGCCGCGCTGGCGCACCGCACCGCCGCAGCGATCGCCCGCATTCCCGGCATCGTCGACGTGCGCAGCGGCATCAAACCGGCCGGCGACGCGCTGGACATCCGCATCGACCCCACCCGCGCCGCGCTCGAAGGCGTCGACCCGCAGCAAATCGAGCAACAACTGCGCACCCTGATCGGCGGCAGCGTGGTCACCCACATCGAGCAGGGGCCGAAAATGATCGGCGTGCGGCTGTGGACGCCGGGCGACCTGCGCCAGACCACCGACGACATCGCGCAACTGCCGCTGCGCGCCGCCGACGGCCATGTGTTCACGCTGCAGCGCGTGGCCAGCCTGCGGGTGATCACCGGCCAGCCGGAAATCCACCGCGAAAACCTCAAGGCGATGGCCGCGGTGACCGCGCGCATCAGCGGCCGCGATCTGGGCTCGACCATCGCCGCGGTCAAACGGGTGATCGACGCGCCGGGCTACTTTCCGCCCGGGGTCTACGCCCAACTCGGCGGGCTGTACAAGCAGCAGCAAATCGCCTTCCACGGCCTGGTGCAAGTGCTGGCGGCGGCGGTGCTGCTGGTGTTTTTGCTGCTGCTGTTTTTGTACGAGCGCTTCAAGGTGGCGATCACCATCCTGGCCATGCCGCTGCTGGCGCTACCCGCAGTGTTCATCGGGCTGTGGGCCGCGGGCATCGAGCTCAACATCTCGGCGATGATGGGCATGACCATGATCGTGGGCATCGTCACCGAAGTGGCCATTTTCTA
>JBFXEK010000275.1:0-3575 GCA_050180155.1 Thiomonas sp.
CGCCTGGGCGTATCAGCTCGCTGTAGTCGTCGATGACGCAGCGCAGGGCGTGACCGACGTGGTGCGCGGCGAGGATCTCGTCGGCTCGACGGCGCGGCAGATCGCTTTGCAGCGAGCGCTCGATCTGCCCACGCCCCGTTATTTGCACACGCCGTTGGTGTGCGACGCCCGCGGCCGCAAGCTGTCCAAACACGAGGGGACGGGAGCATTCATTCCCGGGCGGCAAAGCGTGCAGCAGGCGCTGGCCGTCCTCGGCTTGCAGGTGCACGGCCAGACCGTCACCGAATTGCTGCACAGCGCTGTGGCGGCCTGGCGGCAGCGCTGGGTCAAAGCGCGCTGAGCCGTTGCAGCGCGGCATCGAGCGTTGCATCCCGTTTGGCAAAGCAAAACCGCACCACGCCGCGCTGCCTGCCGTCGGGTTCGAACGCCGACAGCGGAATCGCCGCGACCCCGGCATGCTGCGTCAGCCAGCGGCAAAACGCCGCGTCGGGCAGGTCGCTGATCGCAGCGTAACGGGCACATTGGAAATAGCTGCCATTGCACGGCAGCAGCTCGAAGCGGCTTTGCGCCAGCCCGGCGCGAAAGCGGTCGCGCTTGGCCTGGTAGAACGCAGGCAGATCGCGATACGGCGCCGGATCGGCAAGGTAGGCCGCCAGGCCGTATTGCATCGGCGTGTTGACGGTGAACACGTTGAACTGATGTACCTTGCGGAACTCGGCGGTGAGCGCCGCCGGCGCCGCCACGCTGCCGACTTTCCAGCCCGTGACGTGAAACGTCTTGCCGAAACTCGACACCACGAAGGCGCGCGCAGCCAGGCCGGCAAAGCGCGCTGCGCTTTGGTGTTGCGCGCCGTCGAACACCATGTGTTCATACACCTCGTCGGCGATGAGCACGATGTCGGTGGGAGCGAGCAGCGCGTCGAGCGCACGCATGTCTTCGGCAGTCCACACCGTGCCGCTTGGATTGTGCGGGCTGTTGATCAGCAGCGCGCGAGTGCGCGGGGTGATCGCTGCGGCGATGGCGGCAAGGTCGGGGCGGAAGTCCGCGCGCAGCGGCACAGGCCGTGCCACGCCGCCACACAGCGCGATGTTCGGCAGGTAGCTGTCGTAGCATGGTGTGAGGACGATGACCTCGTCTGCCGGATGCACTACGGCCAGTAGCGCGGTGAAAATCGCCTGCGTCGCCCCGGCGGTGATGGTGATTTCGCGCTCGGCGTCGTACTGCCGGCCGTACAGTGCGGCGATTTTGTCGGCCACTGCCTGGCGCAGCGCCGGCACACCGGCCATCGGCGGATATTGGTTGTAGCCGTCGCGCATCGCCCGGTCCACGGCGTCGATCAACCGCGGATCGCAGGAAAAATCAGGAAAACCCTGGCCGAAGTTGATGGCGCCATGCTCCTGCGCCAGCGCCGACATGACGGTGAAAATGGTGGTGCCAACCTGTGGCAGCCGCGAGGGCAGGGCGGGGGTGCGGTGCATATTGGTTTTTTGGGCAGAGGCACGGCGGCCGTCAGATGGAAAACACGTCGTTGCCGTCCAATTCGCCGCGTAGCGTCTGCTCGACCAGCTTGCGCGGCAGGCGCGGCGAAATCAGCTCGGAGAACAGCGGCACGAAGCTGCGCTGCAGCACGCCGCGCTTGAACGCCACACGGGTGAGTTGCTGGCCGAACAGATCGCCCACGGCAATGGTGTGTAAGCCCGGGTCGCGCTTGGCAGACACCGCCATTTCGGCGATCAAGCCCACTCCCAAACCGAGTTCGACATAGGTTTTGAGGACGTCCGAATCGAGTGCTTCGAGCACGATCTGCGGTTGCAGTTGCGCCTGGGCGAACACTGCGTCGATGCGCCGCCGTCCGGCGAACGCCGGCTCGTAGGTCACCAGCGGATACGTTGCCAGTTCGGCCAGTGTCAGCTCGGCGCGTTCGCTCAAGGGGTGGCCGCGTGGCACCACCGCCAAATGCTGCCAGCTATAGCACGGCAGCGTCAGCAGATCCGGGCTGTCCTGCAGCGATTCGCTGGCCAGGCCCAAATCGGCGCGTTCTTCCCGCACCGCCTGCGCCACCTGATCGGGCGTGCCCTGCAGCAGTTGCACCCGCACCGCCGGCATGCGGCGGCGAAATTCGGCGATCACCCAGGGCAATTTGTAGCGCGCCTGCGTGTGCGTCGCCGCCACGGTGAGCTGCCCGGTATCGCGGGCGGCGTAATCCTGACCGATGCGCTTGAGGTTGGCGACTTCGCGCAGAATGATGTCCACGCTGCGCAGCACCTCGGCGCCCGGCTCGGTGAGCTTGCGCAGACGCTTGCCGTGGCGGCTGAAAATCTCCACGCCGAGCTCGCTCTCCAGCTCGATGATGGCCTTGGACACACCCGGTTGCGAGGTGTGCAGGGCGCGTGCAGCCTCGGTCAGGTTGAGCTTGCGGCGCACGGCCTCCTGCAAAAAACGAAACTGATGCAGATTCATCGCAGCACGCGCAATGTCCAGCGGTCGCCGCGTCAGCGGAACCGCACCTGCCAGGCGAACACGACCAGTCCCAGGCCGCCGAACAACAACATCGGCAGCGCTGCGGTCAGCGCCGGCGGCCAGGTGCCCAGGATGCCCAGGCTGGAGAACAAGGTGTTGAGCAAAATGAAGGCGATGCCCAGCACGATGCCCACCAGCACCTTGCCGCTCACCCCCCTGGAGCGGGTGTGCAAATAGGCAAAGGGCAGCGCGAGCAGCAGCATGACCACGGCGCTGAACGGGTAGAACAGTTTTTTCCACAACTGGATTTCGTAGCGCTCGGCCGCCTGGTGGTTGGCGCGCAGGTGCTCGATGTAACGCCACAAATCGAGCGCCGACATTTTTTCCGGCGACAGCAGCAGCACGCCGAGCACGCTGGGCGACAGCGAGGTCTGCCAGCGCTCATTCGCCAGCCGCGTCACGCGCAGCGGCCCACCGGTTTGCAGCGGCAGGTCCGTGCGCGTGACGTCGTACAGCATCCAGGCACCATCACCTTGGTAATCGCCGCGCGCGGCGTGCAATTCGGCCGTGACCTGCGCCTGCGAATTGAGGACGTAAATGCGCACGTCGCTCAAGTCACCCTGTGGGCTGATGGCGCGAATATTCACCGTCTGGTTGCCGCTGCTGCCCGAGTCGTTGCGCAGCCAGACCCCCGAAGCGAGCTGGGTACCGATGCCGGCGTCTCCGCCCGTGCGCAGCCGCGCTGCCAACTGTCCCGCCGCCGGCGCCAGCCACTCGCCGAGCAAGAACAACGTGACCACCAGCACTGCCGCCAATTGCAGCAGCAGCCCCAGCGCGGCGCGCGGGCTGAGCCCGGAAATGCGCAGAATGGTGAACTCGCTGCTCGCCGCCAGTGATGCCAGCGCGTACACCCCGCCGACGAGCACGGCGATCGGCAGCACCTCGTAGGCGCGCGCGGGCATACTCAGCGCGACGTGCAGCAGCGTGCCCGACAGGCTGAAACCGGGTTTGCCCAGTTCGCTCAGATCGTTGAGCATGTCGATGAAAAACAGCAGGGCGAGGAACGCGAACGTCACCAGGCCGATGGCGCTGAGCACGTGCAGCAGCAAGAAGCG
>JBFXEK010000276.1:0-3573 GCA_050180155.1 Thiomonas sp.
TGTAGCAAAAAGCAACATTCGGGAGAACCAGCAGCCTGCGCGAAAATCTGCTGAAGGTCTGCTGAAGTCTTCTGAATCTTCGGCCGTCGCGCAAAATGATGGCCAGTGGCGGCGCGAGATCGCGCGCTGTCAGGGTTTGATGTAGTACCAGCCTTCGGATTGCAGCTTGACCAATTCGTACACCCCGGCGGGGACGACGGTGGCTTCGAGCACCAACTCGCTTTGCGGAATTTTGAGAAAGGTCAGCGTGTTGTTGCACGCCTTGAACTGCACGCCCTGATTGGCCAGATCGCCGATCATGCCGGAGAACAAGGCGCCTTGCGGCGTTTTGGCGCCGTTGAGCAAAAAATGAATCGCCTTGCCGTAGCCGACGACGATGAATTTCATTTTCGGGTCGAGTTCGAGGACGTTCTGGATGTTGATGAGGCCCTCGTAAGCCTGCTCCAAGCCGTCGCTGATCTGCATCACCACTTTCCACGGCTCGCTGGAAATCTGCTGCGCTGGCACGGGGCCCTGGGTCTGGGCTTGCGCCAGCGTCGCGCCACCCAAGCCGATCAGCCCGGCGCCCAGCAGTTTGATTCGGTCGCGTGGGTTCATCAAAAGTCTCCTCCAGACAATGGATCAGGACGGCCGGTGGGGGTGCGTCGGCCGGGTATGTAAGTGATGCAGGCTCCAATGCTGGCGTTCGGCCAGCCAGCGGTAGAGCCAATACCCCACCAGGGTGACGAAAACCAGCGCCAGGGTGTTGAAAAACACCGCGCCGGGCAAAATGGCCAGGAGTTCGAAGCCGTTGAAGTCGCGCCATTTGACAAGGGCGGTGAGCACGGCGCTGAGAATGCCGAAACCGGCACCGATCGCGGCGTTGATGCGCAGCAGCGTCGGCAGGGTGAGGACGGCGGTGTCGATACGCGGGGCGGTCATGGCAGTCGGGTCTGCGCGCTCAAGTGCGCACCTCGCCGTCGCCCAGCACGATCCACTTCAGGCTGGTCAGCCCTTCCAAGCCGACCGGGCCGCGGGCATGGAACTTGTCGGTAGAGATGCCGATTTCGGCGCCCAAGCCATACTCGAACCCGTCGGCAAACCGGGTGGAGGCGTTGACCATCACGCTGGATGAATCGACCTCGCGCAAAAAGCGCATCGCCCGCGGGTGGTCGCGGGTGAGGATGGCGTCGGTGTGACCCGAGCCGTAGCGGTTGATGTGCGCGATGGCCTCGTCGACACCTTCGACCAGCTTGATGGAAATGATCGGCGCCAGATACTCGGCGCTCCAGTCGCCCTCGGTGGCGTCGCGCAGCAGCGGCGCGGCGCCCGGCACGGTTTGCAGCATCGCCCGGCTTGCCGCGCAGCAGCGCATTTCCACTCCCTTGGCGGCGAACACCGCGCCGATGCGCGGCAAAAAGTCCGGCGCGATGTCGCGCGCCACCAGCAGCGACTCGGCGGCGTTGCATGGGCTGTAGCGCTGCGTCTTGGCGTTGTCGGTGACCTTGACCGCCATGTCCAGATCGGCGCCGCTGTCCACATAGACGTGGCAGTTGCCGTCCAGATGCTTGATCACCGGCACGCGCGCGTCGCGGCTGATGCGCTCGATCAGCCCCTTGCCGCCGCGCGGAATGATGACGTCGATGAACTGCGGCATCGAGATCATCGCACCCACCGCGGCGCGGTCGGTGGTCGGCACCAATTGCACCGCGTCTTCGGGCAAACCGGCCTCGCGCAGCGCCAGCGCGACCAGTTGCGCCAACGCGCGGTTGCTGTGAATCGCTTCGGAGCCGCCGCGCAGAATCACCGCGTTGCCAGACTTGATCGCCAGCGACGCGGCTTCGATGGTCACGTTCGGCCGGCTTTCGTAAATCATGCCGAACACGCCCAAGGGAACGCGCATGCGGCCGACGCTGATTCCCGTCGGCCGGCGGCGCACGTCGAGGATTTCGCCAACCGGGTCGGGCAGCGCGGCAACCTGCTCGCAGCTTTGCGCCATCTGCTCGACCACCTTGTCCGACAGGGTCAGCCGGTCGATGAAGGCGCTTTCCAGTCCGGCGTCGCGCGCAGCGTGCAAGTCGCGCAAATTGGCATCCTGCAACGTCGTGCGATGCGCGCGGATGACCGCCGCCAAGATGAGTAGCGCGTGATTCTTCGCTGCCGTACTGCCGCAAGCCATGCGGCGCGACGCAGCGCGGGCACGCGCACCCAACTC
Source organism: Thiomonas sp. (assembly GCA_050180155.1). Classification (GTDB taxonomy): domain Bacteria; phylum Pseudomonadota; class Gammaproteobacteria; order Burkholderiales; family Burkholderiaceae_C; genus Thiomonas. The sequence continues at coordinate 2,195 of JBFXEK010000276.1, forward strand.
GGCGATGAGGGTGTGGATTTGTTCGGTGGAGACGTCCATGACACTGTAAAAAATGCGAAACGGCTCGCGGGCGTGGTCAGCCCGACGGCTGCGTCGTATCCAGCGGTCGAGCTGCATCTCACTCCCGCAGCAGGCGCCATTGTGCGTCAAGGGGCGCAGGCGCGGTGTCTGGCGACGTGTAACGGAGAAAATCATGCGACTATTTTCGACAGTGTGAGCAATGATTGGAAACGGATCTTGAACGGGCAGCCGGCCGCGGCGATGCGGGCAATTCTGCGCTGCTGCGGACGAGGTTCGACGCGCTCGCGCACAGCGGCGGCCGGGGTGGCCTGTTGCAAAAATTGCAGCAGGGCGGGCTGGGCGACATCGTGCAGCCCTGGATCGGCACCGGGAACAATTCGCCGGTTTCGCCGCAGCAATTCGAGCAGGTTCTGGTTCACTGACTGCGATGATCGGTTTGCCCGACCGATCGATCGATCCCGCTTCTGAGCTTGATTGACACAACGCATTGGACAGTGGTCGAGCGCGCGGCCTAGACTCATGGAAAACCCCATCAGGGTTGTCACTGCCGCGATATTTACATCTAAATATATCGAAAAAAACCTGTTCAAGGAGAGCATCGATGCGTCGAATCAACAAATCCACACGCTGGGTCTGGGCGATGGCGGCCATTGGCAGCATCTGTGCCATGCCGGCGGGCTGGGCTGCCGCGCCGCCCGAAGCCGCTTCTTGCGCCGCCTGTCATGGCGCTGACGGCATGGGCAATGCTGCGGCGGGGTACCCGCGGCTGGCTGGCCTACCCAAACAGTACCTGGCCGACCAGCTGCGCTATTTCGCCGACGGGACACGGCAGAACGCCGTCATGGCGGGAATGGCCAAACCGCTGACGGCGGCGCAGATCGATGCGCTGGCGGCGTATTACGCCGGCATGAAACCCAAAGGCGGCAGTGCCCCGGCACCGTCGGCCGCGGTTGCCGCGGCAGGCGAGCGCCTGGCGCGACGCGGCGACTGGGACAAAGGCATCCCGGCCTGCATCCGCTGCCATGGGCCGGGCGCGGTCGGTGTGGGGGAGAATTTCCCGCCTCTGGTCGGGCAAAGCGCGGCGTATATCGAGGCGCAAATCAAGGCGTGGAAAGACGGCAGCCGCCGGGGTGATCCGCTGGGCATGATGCATACCGTCGCGTTGCGCATGAGCGATACCCAAACGCAGGACGTGGCGCAATGGCTGGCTGCGCAACCGCTCACGCTCAAACCGTCCACCGCCGCGAAACACTGACCGGAGGCTCCATGAAACGTCATCCAACCGCTCTTGCGCTCGTCCTGCTCAGCTCGGGTTTGCTCCAGGCCGCAGCCCACGCCGCAGATGCTCCCTCGGCTCC
>JBFXEK010000277.1:0-3569 GCA_050180155.1 Thiomonas sp.
ATCTCAGCGGCGGCCTCGATTCCTCCATCGTCACCACGCTGATCCGCCACTGCACCGACACCCCGCTACGCACGTTTTCGCTGACCTTCGACGACGCCGAATTCGACGAGAGCGTGTGGCAGCAACAGCTCGTGCGCCACTTGGGCACCGAGCACACCACGGTGCACTGCACCCACGCCGACATCGCCGCGGCGTTCCCCCGCGCCATCGCCCACGCCGAAACCCCCATCGTGCGCACCGCGCCTGCGCCGATGATGCTGCTGGCCGCAGGCGTGCGCGCCGCAGGTTACAAAGTGGCGCTCACCGGCGAAGGCGCCGACGAAGTGTTCGGCGGCTACGACCTGTTCAAAGAGGCGCGGGTGCGCCGCTTCATCGCCCGGCAGCCACAGTCGCGCTGCCGCCCTCGCCTACTCGAACGCCTCTATCCCTACCTCAAGCACTCGCCTGCTGCTGGGCGGGCGATGGCCGAGCGGTTTTTCCGCGCAGGCGAAGCGCAGTACGGCCAGCCCGGCTTCGGCCACCTACCCCGTTGGACCACCACACGGCGCATCAGCCAATTCCTTTCGGCTGATTGGCGCCACGCCGCCACCGCGTTCGAGCCGTCTGCAGCGCTAGCCGCGCAGCTTCCTGCCGACATTGCGTGTTGGGAGCCACTGGCGCAGGACCAGTACATCGAGGCGCACACCTTGATGTCGGGCTATCTGCTGTGCGCGCAGGGCGACCGCATGGCGATGGCACAATCCGTCGAAACCCGTTTTCCGTTTCTCGACCACCGCCTGATCGCCTTCGCCAGCCGCCTGCCGGCGCGCTACAAGCTCATGGGGTTGACGGAAAAATGGCTGCTCAAACACAGCATGGACGGCTTGCTGCCGCAGGCGCTGCGCCACCGTAGCAAACAGCCGTACCGCACGCCCGACAGCCAGAGTTTTTTCCATCAGGGCGAGCCGGCCGATTACGTCGCCGAGCTGTTCAGCGCGGCACGGCTGAAAGACGCCGGGTATTTCGACCCGCAGGCAGCGTTGCGGCTGTTCGACAAAGCACGCGCGGGCAAGATCATCGGCTTTGGCGACAATATGGCGTTTGTCGGCATGCTCTCCACCTTGCTGCTGCACGAGCAGTTCATCCGCCGCGCAGCGCCCTGAACCGCACCTCATGACCGCCGCTGCCTCGAGCTATGCCGCGCTGCCGGCCGATCTGCGCGCTGACCGCAAGGTCATCGTCTCGCTCTGGGCGAGCAATCTGGGCCATGCCGAGCGGCGGCAGGACAAGTTCGACTGGTTCTACTTGCGCAACCCGGCCGGTTTGCCGCATGTGCTGCTGGCGCACAGTCCGGCGCCAGACGGTCCGGCAGTCGGCGTCATCGGCCTGGCCGGGCGGGACATGCAGTTCGACGGCCAGGCGCTGCGCGCCGGGCTGCTCGCCGACTTCGGCGTTCTGGCCGAACACCGCACCCTGTACCCGGCGCTGCTGCTGCAGACTGCGCTGCGAGACCGGTTTTTGCCGCAGTTCGGACTGATCTACGGCTTTCCCAACGCCAAATCCGAGCCGGTGGTCAGGCGTCTGGGCTACACCTCGGCAGGCGCGATGGTGCGCTACGTGCGTGTATTGCGCACTGCATCCTACCTCCCCGCGCGCATGCCACACACGCTTCGGCTCGCGCTGGGCCAAACGGCCGACTGGTGGCGGCACGCGTGGCGCCGCGGCTACCGACACGACTCCAACGCGATGTTTGCGCAGTGGATGGATCAACCCGATACGCGGTTCGACGCGCTGTGGGCGGCGCAGTGCCAGCGCGACGGTTTGATCGGCGTGCGCGACCAGCGCTACCTGGCCTGGCGGTTCGAACACAAACCATGGAAAACCTTTCGTTTCTTGACCTTGAGCCGCAAAACCGGCGGCTTGCTGGCCTACGCCGCGACCGAAATCGCCGGCAGCGTGCTGCACGTGCGCGACCTACTCTGGCATCCGCAGGCGCCCGAGGCGATCGACCTGTTGTTCGACACCCTGTTCCGTGATGCGCGCAGCGATGGCCGCAGCAGCGTGTCGTTCGAATTTCTCGGCTGCCCGCCGCTGCAACACGCCGTCCATCGGCTGGGCATGGTGGCACGCGGGCAGCGCCCGGTGATGTGCCTGCTGGCCGGGGAGCGAGCCCAGGCGGTACGCGAGGTGCAGTGGTACCTGACCAACGCCGACGAAGACTCCTGACCCCGCGGACGGCTGCCGCCGCCCGGAACTGTTTTGCGCCGATCGCACACTATAGTGGTGTTGTCATCGGCGCCGTTGCCCGGCGCGGGAGAATGCAATGTCTTTGGCGCTTCTGATCCTTTACCTGCTGGCCGTGGGGGTCGTGGGGCTGGGTGTGGCGGTGGCCGTGCAGTTCTGGCGCGACGCGCGCCAGGGGTCTACCCCTTCGCCCGATGCCCGCAAATGAGCGGGCGGCAACGCGGCGCAGCGGTTCAAGCGAGGTTGTCTGCGCCCATTGCCGCAGCCAGGCTGCGGGTCAAGGCCAACGCGGCGGTATCGGCAGGTACGGTCGTCTCCCAGCCTTGGAGGTGGGTTTCGAGCAGGCTGGTCAACGCCCGCACCCAGTGCGGTTCGGCGTTGAGGCAGTCGATGTAATGAAACGCTTTGCCGCCACTGGACAAAAACGCCTGCTTGCCCTCCACGGCGATTTCTTCCAGCGTTTCCAGGCAATCGACGGTGAAACCCGGACAGATCACGTCCACACGCCCCGCCCCCTCCTGCGCCAAGCGTCTGAGCGTCGGCTCGGTGTAAGGCTGCAACCATTCCTGCCGGCCAAAGCGCGACTGAAACGTCACGACGTACGCCGACGGCGGCAGTTGCAGGCGCGCAGCGAGCAAGCGGCCGGTCTGCTGGCATTCGCAATGGTAGGGGTCACCAAGCTTGAGGGTGCGCGCGGGCATGCCGTGAAAACTCATCACCAGTTTGTCCGGACGTCCATGCTGCGCCCAATACGCCTGGACTTTTTGCGCCAGCGCGTCGATGTACGCCGCGGCATCGTGGAAATGGTTGAGCACGCGCAGTTCAGGCAGCCGGCGGCTGCGCCCCATCCACGCGCCAACTGCGTCCAACGTGGAGGCGGTGGTCGCCGCGCAGTATTGCGGGTACAGCGGCACGAGCAGCAGACGCGTGACGTTTTGCCGGGCGAGTTCGTCGAGCACGCTGGCCACCGACGGCTTGCCGTAGCGCATGGCGTAACGCACCAGCACGTGGTGACCTCGCGCGGTCAATTCGCCACCGACGGCCTGCGTCAGATCCGCCGTGCCGACTTGCAACGGCGAGCCGCGTGGCGTCCAGATGCTGGCGTACTTGGCTGCCGATTTGGCCGATCGCATCGGCAGGATGATGCCGTTGAGAATCGGCCACCACAGCGGCTTGGGAATTTCCACCACCCGCGGATCGCTGAGAAATTCGCCCAGATAGCGACGCAGCGCAGCGGGCGTGGGCGCATCGGGCGTGCCGAGGTTGACGAGCAAGATGGCGGTTTGTTTGGGCTGGCCGTGCTGATAACCGGTGGGATCGGACAAGGTCATGCGCGGAAGCGTTCA
>JBFXEK010000278.1:0-3551 GCA_050180155.1 Thiomonas sp.
CACCGCACCGCTGCTCAAATATGCCGAGCGGATTTTCCAGCGCCCGGCGTATATCGAGGCGTTGACCCCCTCCGAAAAAATCATGCGTAAGTGACCATCCAACCATGGCGGACGACGACCTGCCGGAAATCGGCTCGACCAAGCCGTATCTCATCCGCGCGCTCTACGAGTGGTGCACGGACAATGGCTTGACCCCTTACATCGCCGTGCGTGTCGGCCCCGGCGCGCGCGTGCCGATGGAATTCGTCAAGCACGGTGAAATCGTGCTCAACATCAGCTTCGACGCCACCAGCGGACTGCAGATCGGCAACGACGACATCCGTTTCAAAGCGCGTTTCGGCGGCATCGCCCGCGACATCCTCGTGCCCATCGGCCAGGTTGCCGCGATCTACGCACGGGAAAACAGCCAGGGCATGGCGTTCCCCGTGGAAACCGGCGCAGACGAGGCCTCGGACGACGCCGCGACCGACGCCCCGGTTGCCAGCGCCCCGGCGGCTGGGCAGCCGGCCAGCGCAGCGCCCACCCGTCTACGCCCGGTACAATCGCAGCACACCGAAACCGGTGCGTCCGGTGTATCCCCGCACGAGCCGCACCCAGACGAGCCGCCCCCGCCCCCCCGCCCGGGCGGGGCCCGTCTGACCCGTGTGAAGTAAACATACCCCAGCGCAGTTCCACTGCCTTCGCCGACTTAGCTCAGCTGGTAGAGCAACCGCCTTGTAAGCGGTAGGTCATCCGTTCGATTCGGATAGTCGGCACCAACACCGATCGCCGTCCGGCATGATCGGCTGGTTTTTCCCTGCCATGCCGTCGGCTACTGGCAGAAAAAACCCCCACAGCTGCTGCGACGCAACTGTAAACTCGCGGGATTTCAACCCTTTTTCAGCCTCGCCGTGCACGATGCTGGCGCGCGTTCGGGCTGGGATATGCGGACTGGACGGCATGATTTCACCGGCCCTCGACCTCCTCGATCTGCCCACACGCATTCTCAACGGCCTTGCTGCCGGGGAGCCGATCGGCGAGCTGGCGGCGACTTTGTGCCGCATGGTCCAGACGCACACCCCGGGGCGAATCGCCAGTGTGATGCAAATGGGCGACGACGGCCATTTGCACGTGCTTGCAGCGCCGAGCGCGCCCCCCGCTCTGCTCGCCGAGCTCGACCGTCTGGAGCCGGGCCCGCACTCCGGCTCGTGCGGCAACGCCGTGTATTCGCGCCAGCCCTGCTTGGTTGCGGACATTTCTCGTGACCCGCGCTGGGACGGTCTGCGCCGCACCGCCGAGCAATGGGATCTGCAATCGTGCTGGAGCTGGCCGATCTGGCACGGCAAGCACATCATCGGCACTTTTGCGCTCACCGGCGCAACACCCGGAAAGCCCGACGCCGCGCAGTTGCACTTGCTCGAATTCGCTGCCTCTATCGCTGCCACCCTGCTGAGCCTGCAGGCGCTGCAGCGACAGAGCGATCAGGTGCAGTCGCGGCTGCACTGGCAGGCACGGCACGATGCATTGACCAAACTGCCCAACCGCTACGCGCTGGACGAGGCCTTGCCCGGGCTGTTCGACCGCGCGCGTGCCGCCGACGCGCCGCTGGCCGTGGGCATGCTCGATCTGGACGACTTCGGCTTGGTCAACAACACCTGGGGCCATCTCACCGGTGACGCCGTGCTGCAGGAGTTCGCCCAAAAGCTGCGGGCGGCGATCCAACCGGGCGATCTGCTGGCGCGCACCGGGGGAGACGAATTCATCCTGGTGCTGCAGGGGCTGCACGGCGCAGCGGACGTCCCGCGGCGGCTGGACGCGCTCAGCGGCGCGCTTGCCTCGACGATCTCCCTGCCGCAGGGCGAATCGGTGTCGCTGGGCATGAGTCTGGGGCTGGCGTTGTTCCCGCAAGATGGCAAGGACGCCGACACTTTGCTGCGCCGCGCCGACGCAGCGCTGCACAGCGTCAAACTGCACAAGGCCGACCGCAAGTCGTGGTGGCGCCGCTGGGGCGCAGAAGTCGACGCCGAGTTCACCGACTCGCCCGACGAAGACGTGCACGAGGCGCCGTATGGGCCGGCGGCGTCACGGCTGCTGGACATGGCCCGCGTCCAGTTCGAGCCGCAGGTCGAGCGCTTCGTCGACGCGTTCTATCGCACCGTGGCGCGCGACCCCGAAGCCACCGAAGTGCTGTCTCACCTCAGCGAGGCGGAGTTCACCCGGCTCAAGCACCGCCAGAGCCAGCATCTGCACCGTCTGCTTGCCGCCGATCTGAGCGCTGCCGAGCACCAGCGCGAAGCCCGGCGCATCGGCCAAATCCACGCGCTGGTGGGTGTACCCACACGTTCGCTGGTGCAGTCCGCCGGGGTCTATCTCATGGGCCTGCACGATCTGGTGGCTGCGTTGCGCTGCCGCGCGCAAGACCGGCGCCAGCTCTCCCGCCTGCTCACCGCCCGGTTGCAATTCGAGCTGCAAACCCAGGTCGAGGCCGCGCAGGAGCTGCGCGCCACTTACGGCGATTGCCTATTCCACCTCGATAGCGTTTTGCAACGCGGCACGACCTGGGCCGAGTTCATGCAAACCGCGCTGGACTGCCTCACCGCCCTGCCGGGAATGAAAGCCGCCGGGATCGGCGCCCCCGATGCCAGCGGCACGTTCGTCATCGAGCTGTCGTCGCAACTCGACCCATACGTCGAGGCGATGCGCAAGCATTACGGCACAGTGCGGCTGCCGACGATTCAGCAACAGGACGCCGCGAGCATCGGCCCCACGGCCAGCGCCTGGCAGTTCGAGCGCATCAGCACGCTGGCCAGCTACGCGCTGGCGCCGGCTGCGGCTTTTTGGCGCGACGCCGCGCTGGACGTGGGCATCCGCAGCGCCGCGGCCGTCCCGCTGCGCGACCGCAACGACCGTGTGGTTGCCGTGCTCAGCCTGTACGGCGCCTACCCGGCGATGTTCGAGCGCAGCGCGGCGCGCAGCTTTCTCGACAACCTGGCGCAGTTGTTGTCGCGCGCTTGGCAACGGCTGCAATCGGCCAGCCGCGCCCAACCCGTGCCCATCATCGAGCGGCAACGCTGGCGCGCGGCGCTGTTCGACCACGGCTTGGCCATGCACATGCAGCCGCTGGTCGATTTGCAGACCGGAAAACCCTACGCCGTCGAAGCCCTGGCGCGGCTGCGCCACCCAGACGGGCATTGGGTCTCACCTGGGCTGTTTCTCCCCTGGTTTGGCCGCGCCGAACTCACCCGGCTGTTTCGCGCCGGTCTCGACCAATCGCTCGATGCACTCTCCCGCTGGGACGCGCAAGGTGTGCGCCTCAACCTCGGACTGAATTTGCCGCTGGAGGTCATGCTGCAGCCCGAGTGCAGCCAGTGGGTGCGCGACGCACTGGCCACCCGTCGCATCGCCCCCGAACGGCTCTATCTGGAAATTCTCGAAGGCAGCGAGTTCGACGACCCGGCGCGGCGCGACGCGGCGGTGCGCGCCCTGGCGGCGCTGGGCGCGCGTCTGGTCATGGACGACCTCGGCAGCGGCTACTCCAGCTTGTTGCGCTTGCGCACCCTGCCGTTTCACAC
>JBFXEK010000279.1:0-3547 GCA_050180155.1 Thiomonas sp.
GCGCTTCGGGCAGGTCGTGCACCTCTTGCGCCACGCCGATGGCTTCGCGCACGCTGGCAAAGTAACGAATCGAGACTTGCATGCTTCAACCCTGCAACAAGGAACAAAATGGCAGATAGCGCACCACGTCACCGCGGCGGATGACCTGCTGCGGCGGATTGTCCACCAAGCCATCGGCCCAGACGGTGGAAGTGAGCACGGCGGAATTCTGCGAGGCGAACAACTCGGCCTCGCCCTGCGCGTTGAGACGCACGCGCAAGAATTCCCGGCGCCGGTCCGGCTTGGGCCAATCGAACGCGGCGCGCACCGGCAACGCCACCGCCGCCGTGTCTTTGGCGCCTTGCAGCGCCAGCAGGTAAGGACGCACGAACAGCAAAAAGGTGACGAAACTCGACACCGGGTTGCCCGGCAGGCCGATGAACGCCGCCTCCCCCTGCCCAGGCTGCCGCCGCACGTGGCCGAAAGCCAGCGGCTTGCCCGGCTTCAGCGCGATTTGCCACAAATCGAGCGCGCCTTCGGCGTGAACCGCCGGTTTGACGTGGTCTTCCTCACCCACCGACATGCCGCCGGTCGAGACGATGAGATCGGCTTGCAGCGCGGCCTGGCGCAGCATCTGCCGGGTGGCGTCGAGGCGATCGGGAACGATGCCCAGATCGATCACTTCACATCCCGCTGCCTGCAGCAGCGAGTGGATGACGAAGCGGTTGGAGTTGTAGATCGCGCCAGGACGCAGAGGCTCGCCGGGCATGGCAAGCTCGTCGCCGGTGAACGCGATGGCCACACGCGGCTTGGCCCGCACCGTCAACTGCGCCACACCGACCGAAGCAGCCAACCCCAGATCCTGCGGTCGCAGCCGCTGCCCGACGGCGAGAACGATGCTGCCGGCGGCGACGTCCAGCCCGCGGCGGCGAACCCACTCGCCGCGGACGGGCACGGTGTCGATGACCACGGTCTGGCCTTCGCCGCGGCATCGTTCCTGCATCACCACGGCATCGGCGCCATCGGGGATCAGGCCGCCGGTGAAAATCCGCGCGGCGGTTGCAGGTTGCAGCGGCTGCGGCACGGCCCCGGCCGGGATGCGCTGGCTTACGCGCAGCCGCGTCCCGGCTGCAGGCACGTCGGCACAGCGCACGGCGTAGCCGTCCATCGCGGTGTTGTCTGCCGGCGGCACGTCGATAGTCGCGCGCACGTCTTGCGCCAGCACGCGGCCGAGCGCCTGCAGTGTTGGCAGAGTTTGCGTTGCTGCCAGCGGTCGCGCCGCGGCGAGCAAACGTTGTAGCGCCACATCAGGGTCGAGCAGGGGGGAGGAAGTTGCACTCATGGCTGATACGTGAACCGCTGCGCATTGTCCAACAACCACGCGGCCACTGCAGCCGGAGTGTTGATGTCGAGCACGACCGCAGGGGCGGGCTGCGGCAGTTGCTGCGGCGAGTCGGTGGCCACGGCAAGAATCTGCGCGTCGTCGGTATAGCACACGGGCCGCCCGGTGCTGGCGCGCCAAACCTCGATTTTCGGCAAACGCGCGTGCTTGAACCCTTCGACCAACACCCAGTCGACCTGCGGGTCGAGCATGCGCAGCAGCCCGGGAACGTCGGGCTCGGCCGGTTGCCGCAGCCGGCGTTGCAGCGCAATGAGATGGTCAGACGCTGCCAAGACTTCATAAGCCCCAGCTTCGCGGTGGCGCCAGGTGTCTTTGCCGGGGTAGTCGATGTCGAAGCGGTGGTGCGCGTGCTTGACCACCGACACGCGCAGACCGTCGAGCACGAAGTGCTGCACCAGCGTTTCGACCAGCGTGGTTTTGCCGCTGCCGGAAAACCCGGCGAAACCGACGACTCTCATCCGCCCGCTGCCACCGGTGCGGCGCAGTGCTGCGCGATGTACGACTTGACCGCCTCGACGTCCACCGGCATGACGGCAAAACGCTGTGGGCGCCGCTCCAGATCGGCCAGCCTGGCCGGCCGCTCGGGCTGCTTTCCGATGGCCTCGGTGATGGTTTCGGGGAATTTGGCCGCCAGCGCGGTTTCGAGCACCAGCATCGGCACCCCCGGCTCGCGGTGCTCGCGCGCCACTTTGACGCCGTCGGCGGTGTGGGTGTCGATCAACCGGCCGCTGCCTTGCCAGACGCTGCGGATGGTGGCCAGGCGATCGGCGTGCGTGCTGCTGCCCGAGGCAAAACCGTAGTCGGCCGACACCCTGGAAAACGCGGCATCGGCCGACAGGTCGAACTGGCCCTTGCGCTGCAATGCGGTGGTGAACAGCTCACGCACCCGCGGCGCGTCGCGGCCGAGCAGGTCGAAAATGAAGCGCTCGAAATTCGACGCCTTGGAAATGTCCATCGACGGGCTGGAAGTGTGGTGCGTCTCGGCCGATTTGCGCGGGCGGTACACACCGGTGCGGAAAAATTCGTCGAGGACGTTGTTCTCGTTGGTCGCCAACACCAGCTTGCGAATCGGCAAGCCCATCATGCGGGCGATGTGGCCGGCGCAGATATTGCCGAAATTGCCCGACGGCACGGTGAAGCTGACCTGCTCGTCGTTGCGGCGTGTGGCCTGGAAATAGCCGGCGAAGTAGTACACGATCTGCGCCGCCAGCCGCGCCCAGTTGATCGAATTGACCGTGCCGATGCGCCAGCGGCGCTTGAAGTCCAGGTCGGCAGACACCGCTTTGACCATGTCCTGGCAGTCGTCGAACACGCCCTGCACCGCGATGTTGTGGATGTTGGCGTCGGCCAGCGAATACATCTGCGCCGTCTGGAACGCGCTCATTTTGCCAAAGGGCGACAACATGAACACGCGGATGCCGCGTTTGCCGCGCATGGCGTACTCGGCGGCGCTGCCGGTGTCGCCCGAAGTCGCGCCCAGGATGTTGAGCTGTGCACCTTGCTTGGCCAGCGCATACTCGAACAGATTGCCCAGCAGCTGCATCGCCATGTCTTTGAACGCCAGCGTCGGGCCTTCGGACAGGCCGAGCAGCGCCAACCCCGGATCGCCAGGCAGCGGCTTGAGGGGCACGATCTGGGCATGTCCGCCGAACACCTCCGGGGTGTAGGTCTTGGCGAGCAGCGCGCGCAGGTCGTCCGCCGGAATGTCGGTGATGAACAGCGAGAGGATTTCGAATGCCAGCTCGGCATACGACAGCCCGCGCCAGCGGGTGAGTTGTTCCGCGCTGACGCGGGGATAGGTTTGCGGCAGGTACAGACCGCCGTCAGGCGCCAGGCCTTCGAGCAGAATGTCGGAAAAACCGCGGCTGGCCGGCTCGCCCCGCGTACTCAGGTATTGCATCAGCGCAGCTCCTCTTTGCGAATGCGCACGATCGGCGCGCCCACGCTGGGCAGCGCCTGCATGCGGGCGATGGCGGCGTTCATCCGCGCCTCCGCAGTGTCGTGGGTGAGGATGACGAGGTCGGTCTGGTGCTCGTCCTCGCCGGCCTCGCGCTGGATCAGGCCATCGATCGAAATGCCTTCATCGGCCAGGATACGGGTGAGGTCGGCCAGCACCCCGGTCTGGTCGGCCACACGCAGCCGCAGGTAATACGCCGTGACCACCTG
>JBFXEK010000280.1:0-3541 GCA_050180155.1 Thiomonas sp.
TTCCAATATCGGCCGTTGCCTGTTTTTGCAGACAACGGCCTTGGTGCTAGAAGGTACAGGGGCATAGCTCAATTGGCAGAGCGTCGGTCTCCAAAACCGAAGGTTGGGGGTTCGATTCCCTCTGCCCCTGCCACTCCGAATCCTCTCGGGGTCGACTGCGTGTAAATCCAATCCATATGGCCAATCCGTCAGTTCAAACCGTCTCCACCGGGGCGGACAAAGCGAAGCTGGGCGCCGCCGCGGTGTTGCTGCTGGCTGCGCTCGGCTTGTTTTATGGCCTGGGCGGCCAGCCGCTGTGGCTGCGGGTCGTGGCCTTGCTCGTGCTGCTGGCGGCGGCGGTCGTGGTGTTTTTTCTGTCCGAGCCGGGCAAGGCGCTGATCGCCTATGGTCAGGACGCCGTGCGCGAAACCAAAAAAGTCGTCTGGCCGAGTCGCAAGGAGGCCATTCAGATGACGGCGATCGTCTTCGGCTTTGTGATTTTGATGGCCATTTTTCTCTGGGTCACCGACAAATCACTGGAATATGTGCTCTATGACCTGATTTTGGGTTGGAAGCGCTAGGAGCATGGCAATGGCTGAAACACAAACGATGGCGCCGCAGCCCGGCAAACAGTGGTATGTCGTCCATGCGTATTCCGGCATGGAAAAGGCGGTGCAGCGCAACCTCACCGAGCGCATCGAGCGCGCCGGGATGCAAGCCAAGTTTGGCCGCATCCTCGTGCCCACCGAGGAAGTGGTCGAAATCAAAAACGGCCACAAAAGCATCACCGAGCGCCGTTTTTTCCCCGGCTACGTGCTGGTCGAGATGGAAATGGACGATGCCACTTGGCACCTGGTCAAGCACACCAGCAAGGTCACCGGTTTCGTTGGCGGGGCGAAAAACCGCCCCGTGCCGATCAGCGAAGCCGACGTGGCCAAAATCATGAGTCAGATGCAAGAAGGCGCGGAAAAGCCGCGCCCCAAAGTGCAATTCGAAGTCGGCGAAATGGTGCGGATCAAGGAAGGCCCGTTTACCGACTTCAACGGCAACGTCGAAGAGGTCAATTACGAAAAATCACGGCTGCGCGTGTCGGTCACCATCTTTGGCCGCGCCACGCCGGTCGAGTTGGAGTTTCAGCAGGTCGAGCGGCAGTGAGCCCTGCCCCTGCCGCAGCTGCCGTCTGAGCAGCGCGGTACCGGGGTAGCGCCGCCGAATCCATCGACAGCCCATCCCGTCCGGGCTGCATTTTCCTCTCAAAGGACGGGTCACGGGGAGCCGCAAGGCGTTCGAACCCACCAGGAGTCAATATGGCAAAAAAAATCGTCGGCTTCATCAAGCTGCAAGTGCCAGCGGGTAAAGCCAATCCTTCGCCGCCGATCGGCCCGGCGCTCGGTCAGCGCGGCCTGAACATCATGGAGTTCTGCAAGGCGTTCAACGCACAGACCCAGGGTGTCGAGCCGGGGTTGGCGCTGCCGGTGGTGATCACGGCCTACGCCGACAAATCGTTCACCTTCGTCATCAAGACGCCGCCTGCCGGTGTGTTGATCAAAAAGGCGATCAAGTTGGAGAAGGGCTCGGCCAAGCCGCACACCGACAAGGTCGGCAAGATCAGCCGCGCGCAGCTCGAAGAGATCGCCAACACCAAGATGAAAGACCTGACCGCCGCCGACCTGGATGCGGCCGTGCGCACCATCGCCGGCACCGCGCGGTCGATGGGCGTGACCGTGGAGGGCGTGTAAATGGCCAAGATGCCGAAGCGTTATGCGGCCCTGCGGGCCAAAGTGGATTCCAACAAGCTGTACCCGATCGACGAGGCGCTGACGCTGGTCAAGCAATGCGCGACCGCGAAGTTTGATGAGTCGATCGACGTGGCCGTGAGTCTCGGGGTCGATACCCGCAAGTCCGACCAGGTGGTGCGCGGCGCAGTGGTGCTGCCTGCCGGCACCGGCAAGACCAAGCGTGTGGCCGTGTTCGCGCAGGGCGCCAAGGCCGAAGAAGCCAAGGCCGCGGGTGCGGACATCGTCGGCTTCGACGACCTGGCCGAGCAGATCAAGGCCGGCAATCTGAATTTCGACGTGGTCATTGCCTCGCCCGATGCGATGCGCGTGGTCGGTGCGCTGGGCCAGATCCTCGGCCCGCGTGGCTTGATGCCCAACCCCAAGGTCGGCACCGTCACCCCGGACGTGGCTGCGGCGGTGAAGAACGCCAAAGCCGGCCAGGTGCAGTTCCGTGCCGACAAGGCGGGCATCGTCCACGGCACCATCGGTCGCGCGTCGTTTGCTCCCGAAGCGTTGCGCAGCAACCTCACCGCGCTGATCGACGCCTTGCAAAAAGCGCGTCCGCAGGCGGCCAAGGGCATTTATCTGAAAAAAGTCGCCGTGTCCTCGACCATGGGCGTTGGCGTGCGCGTCGATACGGCGACGGTGAACGCCGCGGTGTCGGCGCAGTAATCGAGGAGGTGGGGCCCGGCGCTTGCCGCCGGGCTGGCAAAAATTGGTGGGCCGGGGCAGTCAACGCTGCGCCGGGCGATCCAAGACCGCAGGCGCGGGGCGCAGGCTCCGCTTAATTCGGCCGGCCGCTGGCGCCGCCGGGCCTGCGCAGATGGCGAACCCGCTGGACGAGAGAACGGGCAGAGCGCAAGCGCTGTCTGGGGTCACTCCAGAGGACGCTGGTACAGGCGCCGTACTCCACGATAGGGTACGGCAATTTCTTCAGGAGTCAATCTTGAGTCTCAACCGCTCTGAAAAGCAAGCGTCAGTCGAGGAAATCTCGGCGCTGGCAGCCAAGGCGCAATCCCTGGTGCTGGCCGAGTACCGCGGCATTGCCGTCGAGCAGATGACCAAGCTGCGCAAACAGGCGCGTGACAACGGGGTGCACCTGCGGGTGTTCAAAAACACCCTGGCTCGTCGCGCCGTGCGGGGCACCCCGTGCGAAGCCGTTTCCGCGGACATGACCGGGCCGCTGATCTACGGGTTTTCCGAAGATGCGGTGGCTGCGGCGCGGGTCATCCACGACTTTGCCAAAACCAACGACAAGCTGGTCATCCGTTCGGGGATCGTCAACGGCAAGGCGCTCGACGCCGCCGGGGTCAAGAACCTCGCCAGCATTCCGCCGCGCGACGTGCTGCTCGCCCGCCTGCTGGGCGTGATGAAAGCGCCGGTATCCGGGTTTGCCGTGGCGCTCGGACAGCTGGCGAAAAAACGCGAGGCCGAAGCGGCCTGAACAGCCTGACGCTTTTCATTCGTTTTCACCCAACCATTCTCTCGGAGTCATCAAATGGCGATTTCCCAACAAGACATTCTCGATGCAGTCGGCAACATGACCGTGCTCGAACTCAACGACTTGGTCAAGGCGTTCGAAGAAAAATTCGGCGTCTCTGCTGCGGCGATGGCCGTGGCTGCGCCGGGCGCGGGCGGTGCGGCCGCCGCCCCGGTGGAAGAGCAGACCGAATTCACTGTGATGCTGACGGAAGTCGGCGCCAACAAGGTCAGCGTCATCAAGGCCGTGCGCGAACTGACTGGCCTGGGCTTGAAGGAAGCCAAGGATCTGGTCGACGGCGCAC
>JBFXEK010000281.1:0-3531 GCA_050180155.1 Thiomonas sp.
ACCCCTGCAGCGCGCCGTAATGGCGTTCGTTGAGCCGCCAGGTGTGCACCATCGGCAGCCACATGGCATCGAGTTCGTCCAGGGTGAGCCAAAGCGTGCGGATGGCGCGTTTGAGTACCGAGGTGTACGTCAGGTCGAAGCTGTACCCCAACTCCTTGAGCAGACGCCCGGCGGCGCGCGCTTCGCGGATGCCCTGTTCGGTCAGATCCACATCGGTCCAGCCGGTAAAACGGTTTTGCTGATTCCAGGTCGATTCACCGTGACGCAGCAGAACGAGTTTGTGCATGGGGGCCTCTAAAAAAAGCCGCTCCGCCGCGCCAGAGCTCCAAGCGCGGAGTGTCGGCAGGGACGCTGCGCGCGGCGCGCAGCGAAGGAATGAAACAATGCGATGAGTGAATAGTAGTGCAGGTGTGGATTGTCGCTGCATTGCAGCAATCGAGTCGGCGCCGGCCTTGTCGCCAAAGCCACACATCAGCGCGTTTGCATTCGAGTTTTTAGAATCCGGCCATCAACAGGAGAAAAAGCGTGCAGTTCCTTCTCGACAATTGGGCGCTGGTGCTCATCGCCCTGACTTCGGGCGGCATGTTGCTGTGGAGTTCCTACGGCGGCAGCGGCAGCGCCGAGGGCGTGAGCGCGGCGCAGGCGGTGCTCAAAATCAACCGTGAAAAAGGCGTGATGATCGACGTGTGCGAGCCTGCCGAGTTTCAGGCCGGGCACGCCGTGGGCAGCAAAAGCATTCCCTTGGGCCAGCTCGACAAACGACTGAACGATTTGCCCAAAGACAAAACCGCTCCGGTGCTGGTGATGTGCGCCTCGGGCATGCGCGCCAAGCGCGCCGCGGCGCAATTGCGCAAAGCCGGCTACGTCAACGCCATGCCGGTGGCTGGTGGCATGCGCGCCTGGCGCGAAGCCGGCCTGCCGGTAGAAAAGGGGTCGGGCTCGGCATGAACAAGGTGCGCATGTATACCACCGCGGTGTGTCCTTACTGCATCCGCGCCAAGGCGCTGCTGCAAAAACGCGGCGTGGCCGACATCGAGGAAATCCGTATCGACCTCGACCCCGGCCAGCGTCAGCTCATGATGCAGGCCACCGGGCGGCGTACCGTGCCGCAAATTTTCATCGGTGACACCCACGTCGGCGGTTGCGACGATCTGTACGCGCTGGACGCCCGTGGCGGCCTCGTGCCGCTGCTCAACCACGGCGCGGGCTGAGGCGCCGGCGCGATGCGGCGCCTGTCGCGTCCCGCGAGGCAGGGTCACGCCGCGGCCCTAGAATCCGCCGTCAGCAATCGACGCCCGCGATCCGCGGGCTTTTTTCCATGGAGAGTCATCGATGAGCGCCAACCCCGAAAATGTCCAGTCCGCCGATCCGGTTTTCATGCTGCAGCGCTGCTACCTCAAAGACCTGTCGCTGGAGCAGCCCAATTCGCCGCAGATTCTGCTGGAGCAGCAGCAGCCCAGCGTGGACGTGCAAATGAGCGTCGAGGCCAAGCCGGTGATCGAAGGTTTGTTCGAAATCACCGTGGCCGCCACCATTACCGCGCGCATGCAGGACCGGGTGCTGTTCCTGGTCGAAGGCAAGCAGGCCGGGATTTTCGAACTGCGCAACATTCCGCAGGAGCATGCCGACATGCTGCTGGGCATCGCCTGCCCGCAAACCGTCTACCCCTACTTGCGCGCCAACCTCGCCGACGCCATCACCCGCGCCGGGTTTCCGCCGGTGCATCTGGCGGAAATCAATTTCCAGGCGATGTACGAACAACAACGTCAACAGCAGCAGGCGGCCAACGACGCTGCGACGCCGTTGAACTGACGGCCCCGCACCATCCGACCCATGCCGCAGCATCCGTCGTTTTCGCTCAGCGTGCTCGGCGCAGGCGCCTGGGGGACGGGGATTGCCTGCCAGATCGCCTCGCACCAGCCGGTGCTGTTGTGGGGGCGCGACGCCGCTCTGATGCTGCGGCTGCAGGCCGAGCGGGTGAACGCGACGTATCTGCCCGAGGTGTCGCTGCCGCCGGCGCTGCAGCCCACGGCCGATCTGGACGCGGCGCTGCGTCACGCCGCCGGGCCGCATGGCCTGCTGCTGCTGGCGGTGCCGACGGCGGCGTTGCGCGCCACGGCGCAGGCGATCCGCATTTTCAACGCCGACAAGCCGCTGGGCGCGCGGGTGCAGCGGCTGCTGTGGCTGTGCAAGGGGTTCGAGCAGGGCAGCGGGTTGTTGCCGCATGCCGTGCTCGACGCGGTGTTTGCCGGGCTGGATGTCTGCCCGGCGATGGGAGCGCTCTCGGGCCCGAGCTTTGCCGTCGAGGTGGCGCGCGGCCTGCCCGTTGCGCTCACCCTGGCCAGCGCCGACGCCGGGCTGCGCGAATCGGCGGTGGCCGCGCTGCACCACGGCGCGATGCGCATCTACGCCACGCCAGATGTCATCGGCGTGGAAGTCGGTGGTGCGGTGAAAAACGTGCTGGCCATCGCTACCGGGGTGAGCGACGGCATGGGCCTGGGGCACAATGCACGCGCGGCGCTCATCACCCGCGGACTGGCTGAGCTGTCGCGGCTGGGGGTGGCGCTGGGCGGGCAGGCAGAGACCTTCATGGGCTTGAGCGGCCTGGGCGACCTGGTGCTCACCGCCACCGGCGATTTGTCGCGCAACCGTCGCGTCGGCCTGGCGCTGGCGCAGGGGCAGAGCCTGCAGCGCATCGTCTCCACCCTGGGCCACGTGGCCGAAGGCGTGCACACGGCGCAGACCGCGCTCAAACTCGCGCGGGCGCACCGCGTGGCCATGCCGATCACCGAGGCGGTCAGCCGCCTGCTCGACGGCAGACTCACGCCGCAGCAGGCGCTGGGCGGGCTGTTGCAGCGCCAGCCGCGCGACGAGTGAACAGGGCTTGGGAGGGCAAATGATTCAACTGCTCGTCGGTCTGGGCAACCCGGGGCCAGAACACGCGCTGGACCGGCACAACGCCGGGTTTTGGCTGGTCGACCAGGTGGCCACCGCAGCGGGTGTGAGCCTCAAGCCCGAGCGCGGATTTTTTGGCGACGTCGCCCGGGTGCGCCTGCACGGCCACGAACTCTGGCTGCTCGAACCCAGCACGTATATGAACCGCTCGGGGCAGTCGGTCGGTGCGTTTGCCCGGTTTTACAAAATTCCGCCGGAAAACATCCTGGTGGCGCACGACGAGCTCGACCTGCCGCCCGGGCAGGCCAAACTCAAGCTCGGCGGCGGCCATGCCGGCCACAACGGTCTGCGCGACCTCGTCGCGCATCTGGGCACGCCCAATTTCTGGCGGCTGCGCCTGGGCATCGGCCATCCCGGCGACCGTTCGGCCGTGGTCGGCTTCGTGTTGGGCAAGCCGCCGCAGGCCGAGCTCCGGCTCATCGAGCAGGCGCTGGAGCAGGCGCAGACGGTACTGCCGCAACTACTCGAAGGTCATTTTGAAGCGGCGATGATGCAATTACACCGTGCCAACCGGCAGGACGCGCACAAGCCTTCGGATGGCGGCCAGTCCCGCCCAGGCACGTCGGCGTCGAGTTG
>JBFXEK010000282.1:0-3528 GCA_050180155.1 Thiomonas sp.
CAGCGGCATGACCGACTGGTCGTTCACCGTCGAGGGCACGGATACGGTGACCACTGGCGCCGGCCCCCTGACGTGCTGGCATCTGGTGCGTCGCTCGACGCAGCCCAGCGAAATCGGCGCGCAGATCTGGCTGGCGCCGCAGTTGCAAAACCTGCCGGTGCAAATCCTGCTGCAACAGTCGGCCGACAGCGACCTGCTGTTCACCCTGGACCACGCCGAGCAGGCGGGCAACGCCGCGCCGCGCTGACGGCGCCGCCTGTCCTGACGTCGTCAGAAGCGGTGCATGAATCGGGCGCGCCCGAGCAGGCTGCGTCGAAGGCTCCGATCAAAGGCCCAAGGCGCAGCCGCAGCTGAGGCTGCGGCGTGCGTTTTGCAGCGCCGAATCGGGCGTTCTGGTGCAATCCGCCGACACGGCCGGTCCGTTCACAACCTTTCAATGCGGCGGCAGATGCGGAACCATCCAGGTCAGCACATGCTGCTGCAGGTAGACCAAAACCCCCAGCAGGAAGGTGAGGAACACGCTATGTTTGAACGTGCGGGCGAACACCACCCCCTCCCGACCCTTGAGCTCGGTGGTGGACACGCCGGTGGCGATGTTCTGCGGCGAAATCATCTTGCCCATCACCCCGCCGGACGAATTGGTCGCCGCCATCAGCACCGGGTCGAACCCCAACTGCCGCGCCGCCACCACTTGCAGGTTGCCAAACAAAGCGTTGCCCGAGGTGTCGCTGCCCGACAGAAACACCGCCACCCAGCCGAGGAACGCCGACACCAGCGGGAACAACGCCCCGACCGCGGCCACGCCCAAGCCGAGCGTGTAGCTCATTCCCGAATAGTTGAGCAAAAACGCCAGGCCGACGATCATGCACACGGTGAGCACGGCGATGCGCACCTGTACCCAGGCGTCGCGCATCGCGGCGAAAAACGCGCGCGCCGGCAGCCGCACCAGAACCGCAGTCACCACCGCCGACAGCAGGATCGCCGTTCCCGTGCCCAGCGGCTGGAAGTCCCACAGCGCGACGTAGGGCTTGTTGTACAGCGTGATGAACACCTGCTTGTCCAGCCCCGGCCACAGCACCTTGGCCTCGCCGAGGGTGAACACCTTGGCGTACACCCAGAAAATCACCACGATGGTGATGACCACCCAGGGCAGCCATCCGCCATATCCCACCCGCGACTGGCCAGCGGCGCGCACCGGGCGGGCGATGGCGAATTGGGCATCGGGCGCGGGCGACCAGACTTTGAGGAAGGCTACGGTGAGGATGAGCGACACCATCGACGCCAGCACATCGGTGAGCTGGTAGCTGATGAAGTTCGACGAGACAAACTGCGCCAGCGCGAAGCTGCCGCCGGCGACGAACAACGCCGGCCACAGCGCGCGAACCGAGCGCCAGCCTCCGTACAGCGCAATGACGTAAAACGGCAGCAAAAAGGCAAAAAACGGCAACTGCCGCCCGACCATCGCCGCCAGCGGTTCGGCCGGCATGCTGGTCACCGCTCCCAACACCGTCAGCGGCACCCCCAGCGCGCCAAACGCCACTGGCGCGGTGTTGAAAATCAGCGTGAAGGTCAAAGCCTCCAGCGCCGGAAAACCCAGGCCGATGAGCAACGCGCTGGTGATGGCCACCGGCGTGCCGAATCCGGCGATGCCTTCGAGCAGGCAGCCGAACGAGAACGCCACCACCAGCAGCACCAGCCGCCGGTCGTTGGGCAGGTGTTCGAGCATCCACAGCCGAAACTGTTCGAACCGGCCGGACTTGACGGCAACGTTGTACAGCACCAGCGCGCCGTAGACGATCCACATCACCGGCAGCAGCGCAAACACCACGCCGAAGGCCACGGCGTTGAGCGCCAGACCCAGCGGCAGCTGCCACACCGTCGTGGCGATGATCAGCCCGGCGATCAGCCCGACGGCCGACGCCTGCCAGGCCGGGCGGCGCAACACGCCGAGCATCAGCAGCACGATGGCAATCGGAATAGCCGCCAGCAAAAACGATGGCAACAACGCCCCGGCTACCGGGGTCAAGAGTTGATGGAACATACGAGTCTCCGTCCCAGCCCGGTCACGCCGGGCTATTGTGCAATGGTTGTCAAATCGCGCCGTGGCCACGCCGGCAATGCGCCCCGGTAGCCACAGCGCGGCAGCCTATTGAGCCGCGGTACGGCAGGCAAGCGCTGCGCAGCGAATTTTTACGTCTGGTTGCAATTCGTGCATCGCAGTCAATACTGCCTGTCCGCCGCAGCAGGCAATGCTGCGGATTGACCCGGATTGACGCCGGGTCAAGTCAACGTGGCCGACCCGACCGACGTTTCATTCTCACCACACCTGCACAGACGTCGAAATCAGGCTTGATTTTTGCTTTGCCGTCCTCATCTCCTGACCATCCAGTGGAGGTACACCATGCAAACCATGATCTACGATTCTGATGCGTTCTGCGTCCTGCAGCTCGACTGGTCGGACACGGCATCCTCACCGAGTGGTTCAGGCGATTTTGCCCGCGGCGGGTATGAAATCGTCGACAAATTCGCCCGCAAGGAAATCTTTCTCGGAGGTCATGCGGCAGAAGGTTTCCGCAATAGCGTGCAGCAGCTCATCGCCCAAGAACCCAGCAGCGAGGAAATCGACGATTTCCTCGATCGGTACTCGGCGCTGTCGCGGCAATCGCTGCACGCGCATTGACCCCAGCCGGGCAGCGCAGGGTTCAAACCGCTGCGCCCAGCGGTTTGGCGTGGGTTTCGCGCGCCAGCACGACGCAAATCAGCGACACCGCGATCCACGCCAGCAAGACGCCGTTGGCCGCCTGGAACGCGGTGCCGTCGTATTGCCGCACACCGGCGAGCTGCCGGCCGGTCCAGAACACATCGAGCACCCAGCCCAATAGCGGCAGTTGCACCAGCGTGCCGGTCATCACCCCGGTGTTGTGTACCCCTGCTGCCGTGCCGGCCAGACGCTGCGGCACCGACTCCTTCGCCCAGGCAAACCCGACCACCATGCTGCCCGAACCGACCGAGGCCAGCAACAGCGCCGCCAGCAGCAGCGTCCAGGACGCCTGCGGCCAGAACACCAGCACGCCGAACCCGGCGAGCATCATGCCGCCGCCCATGGCATAAGGCAGCTTGCGCCGGCGCAGCGCATCGGTCACCCGCCCCCACAGCACGCCGCCGGCAGAAAATGCCACCAGCATCAGCGCCACGATCCACGACGCCTGCGCCGCCGGCAAGTGCCGCTGCTGGACCAGAAACGGCATGCCCCACAGCGTGGTGAAGGTAAGGAAGGCGCCGCAGACCCCGCCGGGAGCGACGAACAGCAGCGCCGTGTTGCGGTACGTCCAAACCTCGACCAGCCCCTGCCCCACTTCGCGCAGCGACGGCGCGCGGCGCGGCGGCAGATAGCCCTGCAGGCCCAGGTCTTGCGGGCGGTTGCGAATGAACAACCAGGCCAGCAGGGACAACACGAGACACAGCACCCCCACCGCACCGAGCACCCAGCGCCAGCCGAAGGCGTGAGCCAGCAACAGCAACGGCGCC
>JBFXEK010000283.1:0-3516 GCA_050180155.1 Thiomonas sp.
ATGACCGGTGACACGGTGCCCAACCAGCAGGGCGGCAGCATCGTTGCCGCAGGCAATTTCGACATCGACGGCAACCCGATCATGGACAAGTCCGTGCCTGGGCAGGAGCGGCAGTTTTTTTCCGACTGCCCCGACGGCATGAGCTTGCTGCAACCTCTCGCCGGCGCCGACAAGGCCAAGCTCGGCGTCAAGGGCAACCCGGTGTTCGCCGTGGTGCAGTTCGAATACACCACTCGCGACCTGGCGCAGGCCAGCCAGTACGGCCGGCTGCCGTCGCCGATCGCCGTGCTCACCCTCGACCAAGATCCGGCCAGCGGCAAACTCAGCCTGGTGAAGTATTTCAACGTACCGACCAAGCCGGCCTATGGTTTGTGGATCACCTGCGGCGCCAGCCTGTCGCCGTGGAACACCCATTTGAGCAGCGAGGAATACGAGCCCGATGCCTTCGCCGCGGTGGCGGGCAAAGACGCGCGCTTCAACGCCTTCATCAACAACCTGTACAACGACCCCAACGCGTCCAAAGACCCGGTGCGCGCCAACCCCTATCTCTACGGCCACACGCCGGAAGTCCGCGTCAATGCCGACGGCAGCGGCACGCTGGTCAAGCACTTCTGCATGGGCCGCATTTCGCACGAACTGGTGCAGGTCTGCCCGGATCAGCGCACCGTGCTGATGGGCGACGATGCCACCAACGGCGGCGCCTTCCTGTTCATCGCCGACCGTCCGGCCGATCTGTCCAGCGGCACGCTATACGTCGGCAAGTGGAACCAGACCTCGGGTGTCGGCCCAGGAGCAGCCACGCTGACCTGGATCAAGCTCGGCAGCGCCAGCAGCGCCGAAATCGAGCAGCTCGCCAAGACGCTCAAACCGAGTGACATCATGGATGTGGCCACCAGCAATCCCAACGACGCCAGCTACACCAAGATTCGCTACTCGGGCAAGGACAACTGGGTGCGGCTGAAGCCCGGCATGGAAAAAGCCGCCGCTTTCCTCGAAACCCACCGCTACGCCGCGCTGGTCGGCGGCAGCCTGGGCTTCACCAAGTGGGAGGGCACCACGGTCAACGCCAAGGACAAGGTCGCCTACGTGGCGATGAGCTACATCCAGACCTCGATGATCGACGGCACGACCGACATCAAAGTGCAAGGCCCCAAAGCCGGCGCCACCTACGCCCTCAACCTGAAAGGCGGGCAGAAGGACACCTCGGGCGCGCCGATCGACAGCGACTGGGTGCCGGTGGACATGGCCGCCCCCGCCGCGCTGATCGGCGAAGACCTCGCCACCGCCGACGCGCTGGGCAACCTGGCCAACGCCGACAAGATCGCCAACCCGGACAACCTCAAGTTTTCGGAAAAACTGCGCACCCTGTTCATCGGCGAAGACAGCGGCATGCACGTCAACAATTTCCTGTGGGCGTACAACGTCGATACCAAGCAGCTCACGCGCATCCTGTCCACCCCGGCGGGAGCTGAGAGCACCGGATTGCAGGGCGTGGACGACGTCAACGGCTGGACGTACATCCTCAGCAACTTCCAGCACCCGGGCGACTGGGAAAGCCCGCTGCACGACAAGGTCAAGGCCACGCTGGCCCCGCTGGTCGAGGCCAACTACAAGGGGCGGTTCGGCGCCTCGGTCGGCTACATCACCGGCCTGCCGCAGACCGCCAAAGTCTGATCTCGCTTGTCTGCCTGCCGAGCTTGCGGCCCGCCGCTGGTGCGGGCCGCTTTTTTCTGCGGGTTGATCCCGGTGTCAGCCTTGCGCAAAGACGGCATACTCCTGCCACTACAGCGCGACGAGCGCATCGACTGTGAGGAGGCCGGCGCGGCGGGTGACACCGCGCCCGGAGGCGATGTCTGCAGAACTGCCCCTGGACTGGATACTGGAAAAAACCCCAAAAGGCCGCGATGAGCTCGCCACCCGCGCGCACCATCTCCTGCCCGGGCAGCGCAACCTGCTCATCATGGCCGACGGCCGCCGTGCGGTGAGCGAACTGCTCAAAGCCGGCACCGACCCGCAGCGTTGCATGCAGGTATTGCGTGCGCTGTTCGACGAGGGTTTTCTGGTGCGCAGCGATAGCGCCGCTGCCGCGTCCGGCTTTGCGCCACTCCCCACTGCAGCACCGGCTGCCGCGCCAGTGCCGCCGGGCTCGACGCCGCATGCCATGCTCATCGCGCTGGTGCAGGAGCAATTCGGCGCGCACGCGCCGCGGCTGCTGCAAAAAATCGAACAACACCCCGACACTCCCGAGGGCCGCGCCGCTGCGGTGCAGTCCTGCGCCAAATTCATCCGCCTGTTCATCGACGAAAAACAGGCCGACCTGTTCGTTCGGCGCGCACAGGAGCTGCAACAAGAGTGAGCCGTTGCCCTGCACTGCTTCGATCAACCCGCCTGTTGCCGTGCCGCCGCGCCACGACAGGGCCGACCTTCTGACTGCGCGTGCCTTTCACATTCACTTGGAGACAACACCACATGAAAACCGTGTTCACCCCCCGCCGTCCGCTGCAAGCTCTGGGCCTGGCTCTGGGCTTGGCGCTATCGGGCGTCACGGCGCAGGCCTGGGCCGACGCCCCCGTGCTCATGTCGCCGCAGTGGGCCAGCGAGGCCTGCACCGCGTGGAACAACACGCCGGAACTGACCAACGGCCTCAAAGGCGAGTTCATGCACGACGACAAGGGGCGCGGTTATAAGCTGGTGGAAATGTACCGCACCGACTGCGGCAAGGACACCGCGGTCGAGCTCAAGCTGCAGTTGCAGAACGACAAAGCCATGTGCGTCTACGGCGGTGTGCCGACGCTCAAACCCAATTTCGACGTCGATTTCCTCATGCACGCCGATACCAAGCGTTGGGAGGAGATGGGCAAGGGCGAATACGGCCCGATGAAAGCCATGATGTTCGGCCGCCTCGAATTCCAGGGGCCGAAGATGGTGGCGATGCGTGCGATGGACCCATTCAGCGCTTTTTTGCTGCTGGTGGGCAAGGTGCCCAGCAGCACGGCGACTTGCCCGAAGTAAGCACCAGCCCGTTGCGCTGGGCATCGCCAGACCGCCCAGCGCAACTCGGGTCCGAATCTTCTCAAGGTTGCGCCGAGGGCGTCGCCGCAGGTGCAGAGGCAGCGCTAGCCGCTTGTGCACTGGCTACTGCAGCCGGATGATTGAGTTGTGCCGCAGCGTCGTCGATGGTTTGCTTGGTGAACGCCATGTTGGCAGTCACGACCACTTTGCCATCGGCCCGCTGCCTCACGTCGTAGCCATTGATGCCCAGTGCGCGGTGAAACAGTTCGGCGCTTTGCCCGCTATCGAGATTGGTGACGGTAATGGTCGAGACTCCGCCCTGCATCGACACCATGATGGGAATGCCATCCGATTTGAACCACTGCACTCGCCAGAAATAATTGTCGTGTCCCGGCTGATTGGTAACACGTCTGTTGAACAGTTCGGGGTGTGATCGCTGCCATTGTTTCATGGCCTGGATGGGGCTGACATGCCCCAAGGCTTTCTGTGGCAGTTGGTGATTGT
>JBFXEK010000284.1:0-3509 GCA_050180155.1 Thiomonas sp.
AGCGCGCCAGGGCGCCGATCGTGGCTTGTTCGATGCGCTGCACGGTTTCGCGCACCATCCAACGCCGGCGGCGGATGTCCAGCAGCAAATAAATCACCGCCTGCCCCGGGCCGTGATACGTCACCTGTCCGCCGCGGTCGGTGTGCACCACCGGCACATCGTGCGGCGCCAGCACATGCTCGGGTCTGCCCGCCTGCCCCAGGGTGAATACCGGCGGATGCTCCACGCCCCAGAGCACGTCCGGGGACTGCGGCGTGCGCGCTGCGGTGAGGGCGCGCATCGCCTCCCACGTCGGCACATACTCGCGCCGGCCGAGCCACTGCAGCCGCAAAGCGGCACCGTCGTCCGCAGCGGAGTCGGCCGTCGGGAGAATGACCGGGTTCATGCTAAGGTTGTGCTCAGTGGCGCAGCCCACAATATTCGACCAAAGATCAGGGAGGCAACAAAACTGGAAGCGAGCCTCGCTGCGGCTACGCATTCCGGCATTGTCCTGCATTTGCATGCATTCCACCTCACAAACCCCGGCGACCCGCGTCGGCGTGTCGCAGCAAATCCGCGTATTCCTGCGCGCCTGGATGCGCGACCCGATGGGCGTAGCCGCCATCCTGCCCTCGGGCAGGCAGCTCAGCGAAAAAATGCTGCGCCCCCTGGCGCTGCTGGCCGACAGCGACCCTGCCGCGTTGCGCGTCATCGAGCTCGGCGCGGGCACGGGGGCGTTCACCAGCGCGCTGATCGAACATGGCCTGCATCCCGACAACCTGCTCGTGGTCGAGCGCGACGCCGCGCTGCACGGGCTGTTGCGCCAGCGCTTTCCGCAACTGACGGTGATTCGAGCCGACGCTTGCGCGCTGCGTACCGCGGCGCAGGCCAGAGGTTATCTGCAACAGGGGCCGGCGCACGCCGTGATCAGCGGGCTGGGGCTGTTGTCGATGCCCCGGACGATGCAGCGTGCGATTTTGACCGAGGCGTTCTCGCTGCTGCGTCCGGGCGGCTGTTTCGTCCAGTTCACCTACGGCCACGCCAGCCCGGTGTCGCGCGCGCTGCGCAGCGAACTCGGTCTGCAGGTGCGTCGTGCCGGTCTGGCGTGGCGCAACGCGCCACCGGCATCGGTGTTCGTCTACCAGCGCGCGCTTACAGCCGCACACACCTGCAACCCGCCGCCAGCCACACAATGACGACGTGAGCATCAGTTTGCAGGAGTGACGCCGTGGCTGGTTTTTTCGTCTCTCTGATCGTCTATCCTTTCGCCGTTTACGGCTTGCGCCGGTTTTTTGTCGAACGGCTGGGGATGGAAAGCAATATCGGCTTTCTGGTGTTTTTGCTCGCCAGCGTGGTGAGCTGGCTGGCAGCGGAGGCCGTCGGCCGGCTGTGAACGCCGCGGCTTATTGCGGCGGCTGCGCGTCGTCGAGCTGGCTGGGAGAAAAACCCGACTTCGGCCCGAGCATCTGCGCTTTGATCGCCGGGTGCATGGCGCTGACCAGCCGCGACATCGCGCTGAGTTTGTCCGAGGTGTCGCGCAGGTGCTCGGCCAATCGGGTGGCAATGCCCAGCACCAGGCGTGCCGCAGTGGCCGGATGCTCCTGCACCAGGCGGTCGAGCGATTCGCGCTGCAGCACGGCGAGCATGATGTCGGTATAGGCCACGCAACTGGCGCTGCGCGGCGCATCGAGCAGCACCCCCATTTCGCCAAACAGTTGCCCAGCCCTGGCAATCGACACCACCAGGCTGTCGCCCTGGTGCAGCGGCGCTTTTTCCACGGTGACTTCGCCGTAGAGCAGCATCAGGATGGTGTGGTCGTGCGCGGCGTCGCCCTGTTCGATGAACCGGGTTCCAGCCTGCAACCAGCGCACCTGCATCAAATCGGCCACCCGCACCGCGTCTTCGGCGCTGAGCCGATGGCCGGGTTGGCGCAGCAGCAATTGGGCGATGCGCGGCGCCCACGCAGCGTGGTCGGTACGGTAGGGCGGCGCGGCGGTGGGCATGGCTGCACAAGCGAGCCATCACATGGTAGACCCGCAAGCGCGCCGACACTGCAATCTTTACAATAATTCGCTTCCAAGGTGCGTTGCAGCGCCTGTACGCAGTCGTGCGGGCAGGCGTCAGGCTTGGGGGATCAACGGCGCACGACCCGTTGGCGCCAGTTGCGGCGCTGCCAATCCACACCCCCGATCGTCCACGACTCATGCCTGTTGCCACACCCAACCCCGCCGTCGCCCCGTTGCAGCTCAGCGGCCTGGAGCCGCTGACCATCGGCCCGGGCTCGCTGTTCGTCAACATCGGCGAGCGCTGCAACGTCACCGGCTCCAAAGCCTTCGCCCGCATGATCCTCGCCGGCGAATACGACAAGGCGCTGGCCGTGGCGCGGCAGCAGGTGGAAAACGGCGCGCAGATCCTCGACGTCAACATGGACGAGGCCATGCTCGACAGCAAGGCGGCGATGGTGCGCTTTCTCAACCTGCTGGCGGCCGAGCCCGACATCGCGCGCGTGCCGGTGATGATCGACAGCTCCAAGTGGGAGGTGATCGAGGCCGGGCTGCGCTGTGTGCAGGGCAAGGCGGTGGTCAACTCCATCTCCATGAAGGAAGGCGAGGCCGAATTTTTGCGCCAGGCGCGGCTGCTGCGGCGCTACGGCGCGGCCACCGTGGTCATGGCCTTCGACGAACAGGGGCAGGCCGATACCTTCGAACGCAAAATC
The DNA here is from genome assembly GCA_050180155.1 of Thiomonas sp. Lineage (GTDB taxonomy): Bacteria > Pseudomonadota > Gammaproteobacteria > Burkholderiales > Burkholderiaceae_C > Thiomonas. The sequence goes on from JBFXEK010000284.1 coordinate 2,696, forward strand.
CAGATTTGCGAACGGGCCTACCGCCTGTTGGTGGAGCTCGTGGGCTTTCCGCCCGAAGACATCATTTTCGACCCGAATATTTTTGCGATTGCCACCGGCATCGAGGAGCACGACAACTACGCCGTCGACTTCATCGAGGCCACGCGCTGGATCAAGGCCAACCTGCCCGGCGCCAAGGTGTCGGGCGGGGTGAGCAATGTGTCGTTCAGCTTCCGGGGCAACGAGCCGGTGCGCGAAGCGATCCACACCGTGTTCCTCTACCACGCCATTCGTGCCGGCATGGACATGGGCATCGTCAACGCCGGGCAGATCGGGGTCTACGACGACCTCGACCCCGAGTTGCGCGAGCGGGTTGAAGACGTGGTGCTCAACCGTCGCGCCGACGCGACCGAGCGGTTGCTGGAGATTGCCGAAGCGTTCAAGGGCGCGGCCAAGGAGGATGCGGCCAAACTCGCCTGGCGCGAGCTGCCGGTGCGCGAGCGGCTCACGCACGCACTGGTGCACGGCATCACCGATTACATCATTCAGGACACCGAGGAAGTCTGGCAGGCCATCCGCGCCGAGGGCGGCCGACCGCTGCACGTCATCGAGGGCCCGCTGATGGACGGCATGAACGTCGTCGGCGATCTGTTCGGCGCGGGCAAAATGTTTTTGCCACAAGTGGTCAAGAGCGCGCGGGTGATGAAACAGGCCGTGGCGCATCTGCTGCCGTATATCGAATCGGAGAAATTGCAGATGCAGGCCGCGGGCTGAGACGTGCGCGCCAAGGGCAAAAACGTCATCGCCACGGACAAGTGCGACGTGCACGACATCG
>JBFXEK010000285.1:0-3507 GCA_050180155.1 Thiomonas sp.
ACCAGCCCGAGCACGCGCAAATGGCCGATGGCGGTCTTGAGGGAGCGCACCCCGCCGTTGACCTGCGGCTCCCAGGCGTCGGTGACGATGAGGATGCGTAGCGGCAGCGCGCCGATGGCCATCGGCGCGGGCTTGTCCGCTGCCGGCGCGAGCGCGGTCTGGATGTCGCAAGTGATCATGCCGTGGCCTCGTGCACCGTCGCCGCAGGCCGCGGTGCCAGCCCCTGCGGCTGCAGCTCGGCCAGGACGTGCAATCCGGCGTTCCAGTGCAGCAGCTTGAGCCTGCCGGCGTCGTCTTCGGCCAAGGCCGTCAGGCTTTCCACCCAGTCGCCGCAGTTGGCATAAATCTGGCCGGCGTCGCCGCGCAGCTCGGCGTGATGGATATGGCCGCAGACCACGCCATCGCAGCCTTGCCGCCGCGCTTCGTCGCTGAGCAAGGCTTCAAAATCGGAAATGGTGTTCACCGCCGCCTTGACCTTGTGCTTGAGGTATTGCGACAGCGACCAATACGGCAAGCCGAGCTTGAGCCGCACGTGGTTGAACCAGCGGTTGAGCTTGAGGCTGAACATGTACGCCGCATCGCCCAGGTGCGCCAGCCATTTGGCGTACAGCACCACGCTGTCGAACAAATCACCGTGCACCACCAACAGGATGCGGCCGTCGGCAGTGACGTGACGCACCTGGTTGACCACTTCGATGCCGCCGAAGTGCAGCCCTTCGTAGGGCCGGGCAAACTCGTCGTGATTGCCCGGCACGAACACCACGCGCGTGCCCTTGCGTGCCTTGCGCAGCAGCTTCTGCACCACGTCGTTGTGTGTCTGCGGCCAGTAAATGCCTTTTTTCTTCAGTTGCCAGCCGTCGATGATGTCGCCGACCAGGTAAATGGTGTCGGCGCTGCAATGCCGCAGAAATTCGAGCAGCTGCGCCGCCTTGCAGTCGCGCGTGCCGAGGTGAATGTCCGACAGCCAGAGCGTTCGCCATTTCAGCGGCGGTTCGGCGTCGCCGCCTGCGCCCGCGGCGACGTAGACCGCCCTGGGCAACGCCCCGGCGGCGGCGCAGTGCACCGGCGCCGTGCTGCGCTGCAATCGGGACGAGGTGACTGTGGCCATGCCGCGCATTGCATCGGCACAATATGTCAAGCGCATGACCGTCACACAAAGAGAGTCGCCAGGCGCTTGACGCCGGCGCTTGTGCGACGAGCGGCGAACGGTTCCAATGATCCCATTCGTCGATCTGCCTTCTGTCTATCCGCCATGAGCCAGGAACGCGAACTCAAATTCCGCCTCGACCCGGCGCTGCACGACGTGCTGCGCTCCCATCCCGTGCTGCTCGGTCTGGCGCCGCCGCCGCGGGTCCAGGCGTTGCAGAGCTGGTATTTCGACACCGCCGACCATGCGCTGCGCAACGCCGGGCTGGCGCTGCGCGTGCGTCATGCCGACGGCGCGCCGCGCGTGCTCACGCTCAAGAGCAGCCCGGCGCACGGGCTGCAGCTCGAACGCGGCGAATGGGAGTTCGTCATCGACGCCGATACCCCCAATGCCGCCGCGCTGCAGCGCCTGCAACCCACCCCGCTGGGCGCGCTGGGCGACGCCGCCGCGCTGGCGGGCGAACTGCGCGCCGTGCTCGGCACTCGCGTGCAGCGCACGGCGTGGCAAGTGCCGTGGCAAGGCTCGCTGCTGGAAGTCTGCCTGGACGTCGGCCAAGCACTGGGCGGCACCGCAGCCGATGCGCCAGCCCTGCCGCTGAGCGAAGTCGAGATCGAACTGCTCGATGGCCAGTGGCTGCACGCCTTCGATCTGGCCTGGACTCTGGCGCAGGACATGCCGCTGCTGTTGTCATCCACCAGCAAGGTGCAGATGGCGGCACGGGCTGCCGGCACGGCGCCGTGGCAACTGCCCGAACTCGCGCGCAGCCTCGCCCCGCACGAGCGCGGCGGGCAGGCGCTGGCGGCGGCGCTGCAACAGGCGGCCGCCGTGCTCGCCAGCGGCGCCGAAATGCTGCACCACGGCCATGCCCACGCCGACACCGTGCATCAGCTGCGGCTGCAACTGCGCCGCCTGCGGGTGTTGCTGCGCCTGCTGCAGGCCACCGGCCCGCGGTCGCAACGCGCCGCATGCAAATGGCTGCGCAGCGAATGGCGCTGGGCCGGACAGCTGCTGGGCGCGGTGCGCGATGTCGACGTCTGCCTGCAACAAGCCGCGTCGCTGGCCGAAACCGAACGGTCTGCAGTCCACCGCGGCCTGGAACACAAGCGCAGCGCACGGCTGCAGGCGCTGCTCGCCTACCTGCGCAGCGCGCGCTTTGGCCGCGTGTTGCTGGCGCAGGCGCGTTGGGCGCAATCCTGGGGCGGCGCGGAGCTGGCTGCGGCCCGGCTGCCCAGCGGCCAGCTCGCCCGTCGGCTGCTGCGCTTTCACCGCGACGATCTGCGATTGCATCCGCAGCGTTGGGCCGACCTGCTGGCGATCTGGCAGAGTCAGGCGGACTCGCCGGGCAACGCGCCGTGGGAGGCGCTACACGTCCTGCGGCTCAAAGCCAAGCAACTGCGCTACGCGCTGGAGTGGCTCGCGCCGTGGGTCGACGAGGCGCTGGGCAAACAAGGTCAAGCCTGGCTGAAACTCACCAGCACGTTGCAGGCCGATCTGGGCGACGCGCTCGACACCTTGCGCCTGGCGCAGTGGGTGCGGGAAACCCGCGCATCGCACCCCGGGCTGGGCACGACCGCGGGCGATGACGGCGTGCGCCTGGCATTCGACCAAGCCAGCCGCGGCCTGCAGCGCGCATGGCATGCTGCCCGCGGCGCCAGCCGCTAGGCGACGCCTGCGTCTGAGGCTGCCGGCGCCGCGTCGCGCCGGCTCCTGGTCAGATGAATCACGAGCAGCACGATCGAGGCGAGAAACAGCACGCTGGTGCCCATCGTTCCCAGCCCCAGCCCGCCTTCGGCACCAGGCTTGGACAGCCAGTCACCCAAGGTCGCGCCGAACGGGCGGGTGAAGACGTAAGCGATCCAGAAGGTCGCCACGGCGCTGGCCTTCAAACCGAAATACGCCAGCGTGGTCAGAGCGATGACGGCGCCGAACATCGCAGCCGACAGCAGGTAACCAAGATGCAGCTTTTCGGCGATCAGGTCGCCACCCGCCGTACCCAGGGCGAAAGTGAGCAAAATCACCGCCCAATAAAACCCCTCGCGCCGCAGCGAGTCGATGCTGTGGATCGACAGCGTACCTTCGCTGCGCCACCAAGCGGCAAACGTCAGCGCCAACGCCAGCGCGAACAACGCCGTGCTCACCGGCAGCGGCACGCCGAGCTGGTCGGTGAGGTTGTCGGTGAGCAGCGTGCCAACGACGCTGATGAGCGTGACGCTCAGCCAGTACAGCCACGGAATGTAGCGCCGCGCACGCAGTTGCGCGGCGAGCACGGCAAGGAACAGCCCGCTCATCACCACGCTCGTGCCGCCTAGCCCGAGGTGTAGATCGACGGCGAGATAGTCGGCCGCGGTTTCACCGACCGT
>JBFXEK010000286.1:0-3502 GCA_050180155.1 Thiomonas sp.
AGGAGGGGGAGCCGGGGTACAAGGCGCTCAAGTCGGTGCTCGACGGCTCGATCGCCGCCTGCGCCGACAACGTGCTGATCTACGCCACGTCCAACCGTCGCCACCTGTTGCCCGAATATCTGGACGAAAACCTCAGCTACAAGCACTTGGACAACGGCGAAATCCACCCGGGAGAAGTGGTCGAAGAAAAAATTTCGCTGTCCGAGCGTTTTGGCCTGTGGGTGAGCTTCTACCCTTACAGCCAGGACGAATATCTGCGCATCACAGCGCATTGGCTGGCGGCATTCGGCGTGCCGCACAGGCAGATGGACAAGGCGCTGCAGCAGGCGCTGGTCTGGGCGCTGGAACGCGGTTCGCGCTCGGGGCGGGTGGCATGGCAGTTCGCCCGCGACTTTGCCGGGCGCGGCGCAAAGTGAGCGCGGCGCGGCAGCCGGTGGCGGTGGCCGTGGGGCTGATGATGCGCCCAGACGGCCGTTTTCTGCTCGCCAGCCGTCCGTCCGGCAAGCCGTATGCTGGATATTGGGAATTCCCTGGCGGCAAAATCGAACCCGGCGAATCGCTATTGCACGCGCTGGCGCGCGAATTCGACGAGGAACTCGGCGTGACGGTGCGCGCCGCGCACTACTGGCGCAGCTTGCGCGTGGATTATCCGCATGCCTTGGTCGATTTGCAGTTTTGCCGCATCACCGCCTGGGATGGGCAGCCGCGCGGGCGTGAAGGCCAGCAGCTGTCTTGGCAAACGCTGCCGGTGACGGTCGGCCCGATCCTGCCCGGCGCGCTGCCAGTGCTCGACTGGATGGCGCAGCAGCGCCCGGGTGACGTTACGGCGCCGTAACGCAGGTCGGGCCCGGCTGAAGTCTTCCAGTGCATCGGCGGTGGGGCGGCATGCAGCGATCGGGCTGTTCTGTCTCAATGCGGCAGCGGTGGCGGCGTCGTTGCGGCGGCGTCGGCGCCGTCGTCGTCCGGCGACGGCGTGGCGGGAACGCGGTAGCTCTCGCTGGCCCAGGCGCCAAGGTCGAGCGATTTGCAGCGTTCACTGCAAAACGGCCGCCACGGATTGCTCGCGGCGTATACCGTGAGCGTGCCGCACTGCGGGCAGCGCACCTGGCGCGCAGCGGGGGCGGGCGGCGGGGTGTCGGGTTTCACGGGCATAGCGTCAGCTCGAAGGGAATGTCGCGCGAAGACGGCGTCATGTGCCAGTCGACGTCGGGCTGCATGAAGCGTACCGACACCATCAGCCGGTGCCCGGTGATTTCCGGCACGACGCCCAAGGCGCCATCGATGCGCAGCCGCAGCAACTGGTAGCTTTTGCCCGAGAGCTGCTGCTGATAGTTGCCGCCAGTGGCTTGCGTCTTGCGTGTGTTGCCGGCGTCGCGCAACAGCCGCAGCAACAGCTCGACCCCGCCGGCCAGCGGGGCAAAAGTCTGCATCCAGCGCGACAGGTCGTCGTGCCGCTGTTGCGCCGGCAGGTGCTGCCAGGCGTAATACGCCGGCAGGTCGAATTCGCAGGTGCCGCCCGGGATATTGGCGCGGCTGCGCACCGCCATGAGCCATTCGTTGTCCTGCAAGCCTTGGCCGATGCGCCCTTGTTGCTGGCTGATGGCGGCAAACGTGCGTTCGATGTCGTCGAGCACGGCGTCGAGCACGGCCTCGGCCACCGCCGGGTTGCCGCGGTACGCGGCAAAGGTCTGGCGCTGGCGTTCGAGTTCTTTGAGCAGCTCGGACTTGAGATCCTGGCGCGAGGCCACGTCCATGATTTCGAACAGGGTGACCAGGGCGAAATGATGGTGCTCGGGCAAGACGCCTTGGCGCATGACCGCCTCGCGGCGGAACAGATGTTCGAGCCGGAGCAAGGTGCGCACGCGTTCGTGCAGGGGATATTCGTACAGGATCACGGGTGGCTTGGATGCGCCGCGGCGGCGCACGTCGTGGAAGTCATCCGCCCCGGCTTAACGAGGCGATGGGGTGCATTGTCATGCAAGCGCTGCGCGAACTCAATTTTTGTGCATGCGGCAATAGCGCGCGTGCAGCGCATCGACCTGGGCCTGCAGCGCCGCCAGCGTGCCGCTGTTGTCGATGACGTCGTCGGCCACGGCCAGCCGCTGCTGCCGGCTGGCCTGCGCCGCAAGGATGGCGGCGATGGTCTGTTCGTCCAGACCGGAACGCGCGCGTACCCGCGCGATTTGCAACTCGCGCGGGCAATCGACCACGCAGACGCGGTCGATGTCGGCGCGCCACTGCGACAGGTGTTCGACCAGCAGCGGCACGACCAGCACGACATAGTCGCCCGCGGCCTGCTCGACCTGCTCGCGCATCGCCTGGCGGATGCGCGGGTGCAAAATGGTTTCGAGCCGTGCGCGCTCGGCCGGGTGGTTGAACACGCGCTGGCGCATCGCCGCGCGGTCCAGCGCGCCGCTGGCGTCGCAAATCTCGGTACCGAAGGCCGCGGTCAGCGCCGGCATCGCCGCACCGCCGGCGGCGGTGAGCGCATGGGCGATGTGGTCGGCGTCGACTACCGCCGCGCCGCGCTGCGCCAGCAGGCCGGCGACGAGCGATTTGCCCGAGCCGATGCCGCCCGTCAGCCCGATGCGCAGCCGCGGCACGGCGCTCAGCCTCCCGACGCGGTGGGAACGAGCAGCGCCTGCAAGGTCAGCGGCCCGACGAGCAGCAGCAGCACGCCGGCTGCCGCCAAAAACGGGCCGAACGGAATCGGTTTGCCGCGTTGGGTGCGGCCGAGCAGTTGCAGCGCGATGCCGATGACCGCGCCACAAATGCTCGACAGCAAGACGATGGGCAATAGCGCGGCCAGACCGAACCAGGCGCCGAGTGCGGCGAGCAGCTTGAAATCGCCAAACCCCATGCCTTCCTTGCCGGTGAGCAGCTTGAATCCCTGGTACACCGTCCATAGCGCGGCATAACCGACGACCGCACCCCAGACCGCGCTGGAAAGCTCCGCCGGGTGCAGCGCGGCGTGCCAGATCAACCCGAGCCACAGCAGCGGCAGCGTGATGCTGTCGGGCAGCAGCGTGGTGTCGAAGTCGATCAGCGCCAGGACGATCAGCGCCCAGAGCAGCAGCAGATACGCCGCTGCATCCCAGTTCAGCCCCCAGCGCCAGACCACCGCCGCGCTGAGCAGCGCAGTGGCGAGTTCGACCAGCGGATAGCGCGGCGAAATCGGCGCGCCGCACGCCGAGCAGCGCCCGCGTAGCAGCGCGTAGCTCAGCAGCGGAATGTTCTCCCACCAGGCGATGCGGTGGCCGCAAGCCGGGCAACGCGAGCCGGGGGCGATGAGGTCGAAGCGTTCGGCCTGCACCGCTGGCGCGTCGGGGTGGAGCGCGGCGTGCGCCTCGGCCTGCCATTGCCGCTCCATCATCAACGGCAGGCGGTAGACGACCACGTTGAGAAAGCTGCCGATCACCAGGCCGAGCAGCCCGGCGGCGGCCAGCCAGAACGGCAGCGGCAGGGCGCTGAGCGCGGGCATCAGCCGACGACCTTGCCGAGG
>JBFXEK010000287.1:0-3470 GCA_050180155.1 Thiomonas sp.
CTCCAGCAAGGGCTGCGCATAGTAGAAATTGGCCACCGACACGCCGCCGGCCAGCGCCATGAAACCAAAGAAATGGCCGCGCAACGCGGGTTGGGCAACCGCCGAGGACGAAGACAAACTGGGATTCGAGGACATGGCGATCGGAGAGCGAGCCCGCCATTGTCGCGGCGCAGCAAAAGGGTTGCACGTTCAGGGGCTTCGGTTTCGCGGCGCTGGTTCTACACTGCGGCTTTTCCGCTGCCTCTTTCCCTGCTCCCTATGACTGAAGCTCTCGACAACGCAATTCGCGCGGCACTGCAAACCTTGATGGATCCCCAGACCGGGCAATCGCTCATGGCAGAAAAAGCCATCAAAAACCTGCGGGTGGACGGTGGCGATGTGTCGCTCGACGTCGAACTCGGTTACCCCGCGCGCAGCCTGCATGCCCCATTGCAGCAGCAGGTGATCGCCGCGCTGCGCGCCGTGCCCGGGGTGAGCAATGTCTCGGTGAGCGTGCGCAGCCAGGTGGTGTCGCACGCGGTGCAGCGTGGCTTGAAGCCACCGCCCGAAGTGAAGAACATCATCGCCGTCGCCTCGGGCAAGGGCGGCGTGGGCAAGAGCACTACGGCGGTCAATCTGGCGTTGGCGTTGGCCGCCGAGGGCGCGCGCGTCGGCTTGCTCGACGCTGACATCTACGGCCCGTCGCAGCCGATGATGTTGGGTGTGAGCGGCCAGCCGCAAAGTCACGACGGCCAGACCATGCAGCCGTTGCAAAACTACGGTGTGCAGGTCATGTCGATCGGCTTTCTCATCGAGCCCGACAACCCGATGATCTGGCGCGGGCCGATGGCCACGCAAGCACTCGAACAACTGCTGCGGCAGACGGCGTGGAACGATCTGGACTACCTCATCGTCGACATGCCGCCGGGCACCGGTGACATTGCGCTCACGCTGAGCCAGCGCGTGCCGCTGACCGGCGCGGTCATCGTCACGACGCCGCAGGACATCGCCCTGCTCGACGCGCGCAAGGGGCTGAAAATGTTCGAAAAAGTCGGCGTGCCGATCCTCGGCGTGGTGGAAAACATGGCGATGCACGTGTGCTCGCAGTGCGGCCATGTCGAGCACATTTTCGGCCAAGGCGGCGGGCAGCGCATGAGCGCCGAGTACGGCGTGGATTACCTCGGCGGCCTGCCGCTGGACATCCGCATCCGCGAGCAGGCCGACAGCGGCCACCCCACGGTGGTGGCCGATCCAGACGGCGCGATCGCGCAGAGCTACAAGGCCATCGCTCGCGCGGTGGCCGTCAAAGTGGCGCAGCAGGGACGCGACTACTCGGCCAAGTTCCCGACCATCAGCGTGCAAAACACCTGACGCGACGCCGCCGCGCCATGCACGCAACTCCCCGCTGGCAATTCTGGATCGACCGCGGCGGCACGTTCACCGACGTCGTCGCGCGTCGGCCCGACGGCATGCTACTGACGCACAAGCTGCTGTCGGACAACCCCGGGCAGTACAGCGACGCCGCAGTCGCGGCGATTCGCCAGCTTCTCGGCCTGCGCGAGCACCAGCCGATCACCCCGCAGCAGGTGCAGTGCGTGCGCATGGGCACGACGGTGGCGACCAACGCACTGCTCGAACGCAAGGGCGAGCCGGTGTTGCTGGTGACCACGCGCGGATTTCGCGATGCCTTGCGCATCGCCTACCAGAACCGCCCGCGGCTGTTCGACCGCCACATCGTGCTGCCCGAGATGCTGTATGCGCGGGTGATCGAGGCGCACGAACGCGTCGGCGCCGACGGCACGGTGATCACACCGCTGGACGAAGCCGCGCTGCGGCGCGATTTGCAGCAGGCGTTCGCTGCCGGGCTGCGCGCCGCGGCCATCGTGTTCCTGCACGGCTGGACGTTCACGGCGCACGAGCAGGCGGCAGCACGCATCGCCCGCGAGGTCGGCTTCACCCAGATCAGCGCCTCGCACGAGGTCAGCCCGCTGATCAAGTTCGTCTCCCGCGGCGACACCACGGTGGTCGATGCCTATCTGTCGCCGATCCTGCGGCGCTACGTCGACCAAGTCGCCGCCGAAATGCCCGGAGTGCGGATGCTGTTCATGCAGTCCAGCGGCGGGTTGGTCCAGGCGCATCACTTCCGCGGCAAAGATGCCATCCTCTCCGGGCCGGCCGGCGGCATCGTTGGCATGGCGCGCACCGCCGAGGCCGCCGGGCATGCGCGGGTCATCGGCTTCGATATGGGCGGTACGTCCACCGACGTGTCGCACTACGCCGGCGCGTTCGAGCGGGTGTTCGACACCGAAGTCGCCGGGGTGCGGGTGCGTGCGCCGATGCTGCACATCCATACCGTGGCCGCCGGCGGCAGTTCCATCCTGCATTTCGACGGCGCCCGGCTGCGCGTCGGCCCGGACTCGGCCGGAGCCAACCCGGGGCCGGCCAGTTACCGCCGCGGCGGCCCGCTGACCCTCACCGACGCCAACGTGCTGCTCGGCCGCATCCGCCCGGAGCATTTCCCTGCGGTATTCGGCCCGCATGCCGACCAGCCGCTCGACGCCGACGTGGTGCGTCAGCAGTTCGTCGCGCTGGCCGCGCGCATCGGCCGCGACACGGGGCGGGAGCAGACCGCAGAAGCCGTCGCCGAAGGCTACATCACCATCGCGGTGCAGGCGATGGCCGCGGCGATCAAGCGGATTTCGCTGGCCCGCGGCCACGATGTGTCGCGCTACACCCTGCAATGCTTCGGCGGTGCCGGGGCGCAGCACGCCTGCAGCGTGGCGGCGGCGCTGGGCATGCAACGGGTGTTCATCCACCGCTTCGCTGGCGTGCTGTCGGCCTACGGCATGGGGCTGGCCGAGCAAACCGCGGTGCGGCAACGCAGCGTCGAGGCGCCGCTGACGGCGGCGCTGCTGCCGCAGTTGCACGGCCTGCGCGACGCCCTGGCGGCGCAGGCCGTGCAAGACCTGCAGACGCAGGGGGTGGCTGCCCAGGCGATCACCCTGCGCAGCCGTGTGCTGCTGCGTTACGCCGGCAGCGACGCCGCGTTGGCCGTCGAGCTGGGCGACGTGGCGGCGATGCGCGCGGCGTTCGAGTCGGCTTATCGGCAGCAGTACGCGCACCTTCTGCCCGGTCGGGGGCTGGTGGTCGATGCCGTGCAAGTGCAGGCTACCGGCGCAGGGCAGGGCGCGGCAGACGAAACGGCGCCAGCGCAAACGCTGGAGCGGGAGATGCCGCTTCACCAACAGGTGGGTGTGTTCATCGCTGGGCGCTGGCAGCAGGCAGCGCTGGTGCGTCGCGCCGACTGCAGCGGCGGCGAGTACCGCGACGGCCCGGCGTTGCTTGCCGACACGCACACCACCGTGCTGGTCGAACCGGGCTGGCGCGCGCGCCTGACCGCGGCCGGGCACATCGAGCTGCAACGCTTGACCATGCACGCCCAGCAACAGCCGGAAGACACCGCCTGCGATCCGATACGGCTGGAGCTGTTC
>JBFXEK010000288.1:0-3461 GCA_050180155.1 Thiomonas sp.
CTTTTTTCTCTGGCGCGAGCATGCCCGACATCGCCGCCTTGATCTCGTCGACCGCCTCGTAAATGATGTTGTAGTAGCGGATGTCGATGCCGTTGGCCTCGGCCAGTTTGCGCGCGCCGGCGTCGGCGCGGGTGTTGAAGCCGATGATCACCGCCTTGGAGGCGATCGCCAGGTTGACGTCGCTTTCGGAAATGCCGCCGACCGCGGCGTGCACCACCTGCACCTTGATCTCGCTGGTCGACAGCCTGGTCAGCGCGTGGATCAGCGCCTCCTGCGAGCCCTGCACGTCGGCCTTGATGATCAGCGGCAGCGTCTTGGCGCCTTCGTCCATCTGCTCGAACATGTTTTCCAGCTTGGCCGCCTGCTGCTTGGCCAGCTTGACGTCGCGGTACTTGCCCTGGCGGAACAAGGCGATTTCGCGCGCCTTGCGCTCATCGTGCAAGACCAGGATTTCTTCACCTGCAGACGGCACCTCGGTCAAGCCCTGGATTTCCACCGGAATCGACGGCCCGGCCTCGGACACGGTTTTGCCCAACTCGTCGAGCATGGCGCGCACCCGGCCATACGACGCACCGGCGAGCACCACGTCGCCGCGCCTCAAGGTGCCCGACTGCACCAGCACGGTCGCCACCGGGCCGCGGCCTTTGTCGAGCCGGCTTTCGATGATCAGCCCCTTGGCCGGCGCATCGACCGGCGCCTTGAGTTCGAGCACCTCGGCCTGCAGCAGAATGTTTTCCAACAACTCGTCGACACCCTGTCCGGTCTTGGCCGAAACCGGCACGAACGGCGAGTCGCCGCCGTAGGCCTCGGGCACCACGCCTTCGGCAATCAGTTCCTGCGTGACGCGGTCGGGGTTGGCGTCGGGCTTGTCGATTTTGTTCAGCGCGACGACGATGGGCACGCCCGCCGCCTTGGCGTGGGCGATGGCCTCCTTGGTCTGCGGCATCAGCCCGTCGTCGGCGGCAACCACCAGCACGACGATGTCGGTGGCCTTGGCGCCGCGCGCGCGCATCGCGGTGAACGCCTCGTGGCCCGGGGTGTCGAGAAAGGTAATGATGCCACGCGGGGTTTCGACGTGGTAGGCGCCGATGTGCTGGGTGATGCCGCCGGCCTCGCCCGCGGCCACCTTGGCGCGGCGGATGTAGTCCAGCAGCGAGGTCTTGCCGTGGTCGACATGGCCCATGACCGTGACCACCGGCGCGCGCGGCAGCAACTCGGCATCAGTCTGCGTCTGCCCGCCTTCTTCGAGAAAGTTTTCCGGGTCGTCGAGCTTGGCTGCGATGGCCTTGTGGCCGAGTTCTTCGACCACGATCATCGCGGTTTCCTGATCGAGCACTTGGTTGATCGTGACCATCTGCCCGAGTTTCATCAGGCTTTTGATCACTTCGGCGGCTTTGATCGACATTTTGTGCGCCAGCTCGGCAACGGTGATGGTTTCCGGCACATGCACTTCGCGCACGATCATTTCCGCCGGCGCAGCGGGCGCCTGCTGTTCGCTGCGCTCGTTCTTGCCCGCACGCCGCCCGGCCGCCACCTTCGGCCCGCGCCAGCCTCCTGCGCTGCCCGTCGGGTTGCCGCGCGGTTTGAGCGTCGCACCGCGTTTTTTCGCCGCATCGTCGGCCCAGGACGACGACAGCTTTTCCGATTTGATCTGTTTGTCGTCCTTTTTCGCCGTGGTCGCCGGGGCAGCGCCAGAGGTGGCAGGTTTGGCGGCCGTCGCCGCGGGTTTGTGGATCGTGCCTTTGATACTGCCGCTGGCCGCGGCCGACTCCGCGGTCTTGGCCGCGGGTTTGTCTGCACGCAACACGGTGCGCGGACGCGCCATCATGTCGCGGATGGCTGCCGCCTCGGCCTCTGCGGCGCTGCGCCGCTTCTGGATCAGTGCGAGCTTGGCAGCCTCTTCTTCATCGTGCTTTTTCTGCGCCGCAGCGCGTGCCAGCGCTTCGGCCTGTTCGGCCTGCGCCTTGGCCGTCTGCGCGGCTGCACTAGCCTGTTGCCGGGCGACCTGCTCGGCTTGAGCGGGGGCAGAAGCCGCCGGCGCCGTCACGCTCGCCGCTGCCGCTGTGGCACGCGCCTGCGCCTCACGGGCAGCCTGGGCTTCGCGCTCGGCCTGTTCGCGCGCCTGACGCTCACGCAATTCCTGAGCTGCGCGCCGTTCCTGCTCGGCAGCGCGCTGCGCGGCGAGTTCCTCGGCCTGCCGTGCGAGCAAATCCGCCTGGCGCTGCGCCTCGGCCTCGCGGCGACGCAATTCGGCTTCGTCGATCGCTGCCTCGGCAGCACCGACCGGGGGATGTGTCTCCGCTGCCGGCATAGCCTCGTCACGCTTGACGAACACCCGTTTTTTTCGCACTTCGACGTGAATGGTGCGCGCTTTGCCAGTGGCATCGGCCTGTTTGATCTCGCTGGTCTGCTTGCGCGTCAAGGTGATTTTTTTGCGCTCACCTCCCGTGCCGCCGCCGTGCACCGCGCGCAAATATTCGAGCAGCCGGGCTTTGTCGCCCTCGCTGATGACATCGTCCGCAGCGCGCGGCCCAACCCCTGCCTGCTGCAGTTGTTCCTGCAACAAGCTCAGGGGTTTGCCGAGTTCAGCTGCGAGTTGTGCGACGGTATGACTGGCCATTGATGGTGTGTCCTAATACGGCTTGAAACGGGTGACGGCGGATGAAGCACCTGCGCGGCGCGCTGGCATCAAGCATTGAACCAATGCGCGCGAGCTTTCAAAATCAAATCGGCCGCACGGGCGTCGTCGGTGTGAAGAATGGCGGCGAGTTCGTCGGTGGCCAGATCGGCCAGATCGTCGAGCTTGAGCACGCCCGCCTCGGCCAGCAGCCCCAGCTCTTCGGTGCTCAGCCCTTCGAGCGATTTGAGCGCCGGGTCGACTTCTTCGAGTTTCTGCTCGCGCGCGAGCTCCTGCGTGAGCAGCGCATTGCGCGCACGCTCGCGCAACTCGTTGACCGTGTCTTCGTCGAACGCTTCGATTTCGAGCATTTCGTTGATCGGCACGTAGGCCAGCTCTTCCAGGCTGGTAAACCCTTCGGCGATCAAAATGTCGGCCACCTCTTGGTCGACGTCGAGTTTGTCGACGAACAGGCGGCGCATGGCTTCCATTTCCTGGTTGGTCCGCGCCACGGACTCTTCCGCGCTCAGAATGTTGATCTGCCAGCCGGTGAGCTCCGACGCCAGCCGCACGTTCTGCCCGGTGCGGCCGATGGCCAGCGCCAAGTTTTCCTCGTCAACGGCCACGTCCATGGCGTGTTTTTCTTCGTCGACCACGATGGACTGCACATTGGCCGGGGCGAGCGCGCCGATGACGAACTGCGCCGGATCTTCCGACCACAACACGATGTCCACCCGCTCGCCGCCGAGTTCGTTGGTCACCGCGGTCACGCGCGAGCCGCGAATGCCCACGCAGGTGCCGATCGGATCGACACGGCGGTCATGCGACACCACGGCGATTTTGG
>JBFXEK010000289.1:0-3446 GCA_050180155.1 Thiomonas sp.
TGAATTCGTGCGCGCTGAACCAGCGCATCAAAAACCAGGTGGACAGCCAGGCGAACACCCCGGAGAGCACGCCGCAGACGGCGATCAGACCGAGCAGTTCGTGCGGCACGCCGGCGTGCAACAGCTTGGGCACTTCGAGCACGCCGGCGGCGGCGATGATCGGCGTGGCGAGCAGAAAGGAAAACCGCGCCGAATCAGCGTAGTTCATCCCCAGGCCCAATCCGGCGACCAGTGTCGCGCCGGAGCGCGAAAACCCGGGAATCAGCGCCAGCGCTTGCGCCAGTCCGATGGTGAAGGCGCGCGACCAGGGCAGCTCGGGCAGCGCGATCAGACCGCGGCGGTGCTTGAGAAAATCGCCCCCGAGCAGCAGCAGGCCGTTGAGCATCAGTGCCACGGCGGCAAAGCCATAGCCGCCGAACAGCGCCTTGATTTTGTGCGCCAGCAGCAGGCCCAGCAGCCCGGCAGGAATGGTGCCGACCACGATCAGCCAGAGCAGCCGCGACTGCGGATTGGTCGGCCTGCCGCCGGCGCGCAGCCAGCCGCCGAGCAACTGCGCCCAGTCGCGCCAGAAATACAACACCAGCGCCGTGGCCGTACCCAGATGCAGCACGACGATGAACGGCAAAAACCACGCTGCAGTGCGGTCGATCGGCCAGTGCAGCAGCGCGGGAACGAGGATGCTGTGCCCCAGGCTGGAAATGGGGAACAGCTCGGTCACGCCCTGCAGCGCGGCCAGAGCCAGAAGATAGAGGTGCATGGTCGTCCTTGAAATGATGCGGCGCAGATTCTGACAGACTCGGCGTGACAGCCGTCGAGACGGTGATTTGACCGCTCGAGGATGTCACGAACGTGTCATGCGCCGTGCGCACAATTCCCCCGGTTCAGGGGGGTGGTGATGGCAGAACTGACCTTATTCGATGTGCTGCGCAAAACCAGTGCGGGGCGGCAGGAGCAGCAGCAGCGCAGCCAGTCGCTGAGCGCACGCCACCGTCATGTGCTCATTTTGTGCGATGGCCGCCGCCCCTTGCGCGAACTGCACGCGCTGATCGGCGAGGAGGCGATGCTGCTGGCCGCCGAGCTGCATGCCGCCGGGCTGGTGGAGCAGGTGGCGCCGGTTGCGCCCGCGGCGGCTGCGCCGGTGCCGTCCAACGTCGTGCCCACGGCGGTTCCCGCGGCACAACTGGCCAAGGCGGTGGCGCCGCCGCCCAAGCGCTCGATCGCGTTGACCCGCATGTACATGCTCGACATGGTCGAACGTCTGCTCGGCAGCCAGAGCGGGCCGGCGCGGGCGCATCTGCGCGCAGCGGACAGCCCGCAGGCGCTGATTGCCGCGCTGGGCGAATGCCTGGCGCTGATCGCCGAAGTCGCCGGGCCGACGCAGGAGCAGAAAGTGCGGCAGCAACTCACGGCCATGCTGCCCGAAGACTATTTGCCGGCTTTCAGCGTGAATGCGCTTACATTCTGAAGCAAAAGCACGGAATCTGCGTTCTGTCAATTCAGGAACGCATTGAGACTTGACTGCGGCAAAATGCCGCGACTCGGCGCGGTGCATCCCTATAATCGGGCGCTTGTTCGATGGCTCTCAAGACTCTCGCGCCTGCAATGAAAAAAGTCCTCTTTCTCGCTTCCCTGATGCTGGCGGCTTCCGCGCACGCGCAGGATGTGGTCGGCAACGCTGCAGCCGGTGCCAAACTCGTCGCCACCTGCCAAGGTTGCCACAATATGGGGGGCGGCTACCGCTCGTCCTTCCCTGAAATCTACGCCGTGCCGATGATCAACGGCCAAAATGCGCAATACATCATCGATGCGTTGAAGGAATACAAAAACGGTGGCCGGCGCTTTCCGACCATGCGCGCCATCGCCGCGTCGCTGACCGACCAGCAGATGGCCGACATCGCCGCCTACTATGCCGTGCCCAAGGGCCAGCCGATCAAATAAACCAGCGGAGAGATTCAGGATGAAAAAAATCGTGTTGCTGGCCCTGGCCAGCCTGGCCGTGGCGCAGGTGGCCAACGCCGCCGACATCAAAAATGGCGAGGAGCTGGTGAACAAGGGCGGCTGTATCGCCTGCCACGGCGCCGGGCTGGACAAGCCGATCGCGCCGAACTACCCCAAGCTGGCCGGGCAATATCAGAGCTATTTGTTCCACGCGCTGCAGCAGTACCAGGCCAAGCACCAGACGCCGCTGTACGGGCGCAACAACCCGATCATGAGCGGCATCGTCGCGCAGTACGACAAGCAGGATTTGGAAGACATCGCCGCGTACATCGCCAGCCTCAAGGGCGATCTGTACATCCGCGACGAAATGCACTGAGCGTCGAGGTGGAATGACAAAAGCCCGGCCTGAGCCGGGCTTTTGTCATGCGCCGCGTGACCGCAAGGGTCAGCCGGCCAGCTCGGCGATGATGCGGTAGAGCAGCCGCACGGTGAGGATCACGTACACCGCGCCAAACAAAAAGATCAGCGACACGATCATGCGGATCGAATCCGTCGGCAGGGAGCTGAAAAACGGCGACACCAGATACCCGGCAGTAAACAACGCGATGAGCAGGGTGAGCAATTTCCAGGCCTTGCCGACCTGCCCTCCGGGAATTTTGCTGCGCAACAGCAAAATGTCCACCAGGCCGTAGATCATGATGGCAATCCCTGCGGCGTTGATGAAAAAAGCGGTGTCGATCTGCATCGTTGTCTCCTGTTTTGTTGGCGAGGGCCGAGCGCAACCCCCCGGTCGATGTGCACAGCACGGCGCCGGCTACCCCACTTGTTGACATTGTTGTGAAGCCGGCCGCGCACCGGGCTCAGGGTCAACCCCGACGGCCTGCCATCAGTCGGCCAAAATGTGAAATAAGTCACAGATTGGGCGCTTTGTTCCATGCCGCAAAGTGCTACCGGGTTTGAGGAAAATTTTCCACGGTGTTGCGCGCAAAACACAAATCGCGCCAGACACGCGCCTTGTCCGCCGGGTTGCGCAGCAGGTACGCCGGGTGGTAGCTGACGACCACCGGGATGCCGGCGTAGCGATGGACCTGGCCGCGCAACTGGCTGATCGGCGCGCTGCTGCCCAGTAGGCTCTGCGCGGCAAAGCGGCCGAGCGCCAGAATCAGCCTCGGCTGCAGCAAGGCGATCTGGCGCTGCAAAAACGGCAGGCACTGCGCCACTTCGTCGGGCGCGGGGTTGCGGTTGCCCGGCGGGCGGCACTTGAGCACATTGGCGATGTACACCGCGTGCTGCGGCTCTTGCGCGGTGCGGTCCAGGCCGATGGCCTGCAGCATGGCGTCGAGCAACTGCCCGGCAGCGCCGACGAAGGGCTGGCCCTGCCGGTCTTCTTCCGCTCCCGGCGCCTCGCCGACGATCATCCAGCGCGCCCGCGTGCTGCCGCAGCCGACGACGGCCTGCTGCCGGGTGCTGCCGAGCGTGCACGCGCGGCAGGCTTGCGCCGCGGCGCC
>JBFXEK010000290.1:0-3423 GCA_050180155.1 Thiomonas sp.
CTGGTTCGGCTTCAACGCCGGCTCGGCCTGCGCCGCCGACGGCCGCGCGGGCATGGCGATGCTGGCCACGCAACTGGGCACGGCCGCCGCGGCGTTCAGCTGGATGCTCACCGAATGGACGCTGCGCGGTCGGCCGACTCTGCTGGGCATTTGCTCCGGAGCGGTGGCCGGGCTGGTGGCCATCACCCCGGCGTCGGGCTTCGTCGATCCGATGGGCGCGGTGATCGTCGGTTTGGTTGCCGGGGTCGTGTGCTACTGGGGCGCCACCGGGCTGAAGCGCCTGCTCGGCGCCGACGACGCGCTGGACGTATTCGGTATCCACGGGGTCGGCGGCTTCGCTGGCGCCGTGCTCACGGGGTTTCTGGCGGTGCCGTCGTACAGCGGCCAAACCGCTTCCGTGCTGGTGCAGGCACTCGGCGCCAGTGCCACCCTGGTTTACAGCTTCGCCGTCAGTTTCGTCCTGCTCAAAGTGCTCGATGCCGTGATGGGTCTGCGCGTGCCGGCCGAGGCCGAGGAACTCGGGCTCGATCTGAGCCAGCACGGCGAGCGGGTCGAATGAGCACCACACCACAGGAGCGATGACATGGCAAGCTCTGAAGCCGTGGCGCTGGCCGCGCATCTGCACGTGCTGTTGCGCCGCAAGACCGGGCGCGTGACCGATACCGAGTGGATGGCGCAAAACGCCGAGTATGCGCGCGAAGTGCTGCGCATCGCCCGCGCCGAGGGCGATGCCGATCTGGCACAATGGGCCGACCGTTTCGAAGCCGTGATGTTTCCCGCGTCGACCGCGGCAACGGTGACGGCGGCAACGGCGCAAGCCAGCCCGTCGCCGGCAATGCCCGTCTCGGCTTCGGCCTACGTCGGCCGATTGCGCTGACCGGTGCCGCCCTCGCCCTGCAGTGACTCGTCGATCACCGGGCTGACGTGCACGCCGACTTTGAGCGTGTGCTCGCCACCGCCGCGGATGACGCCGCGCAGCGGCGAGACGTCGGCAAAGTCGCGGCCCATGGCCACGCGCACGTAGTCGGCAGCCGGTTGACGGTTGTTCGTCGGGTCGAATTCCACCCAGCCGTTGACCGGGCACCACACCGCAACCCAGGCGTGCGACGCGTCGGCACCGACGAGGTGTTCTTCGCCGGGCCGCGGGCGTGAGCGCAAATAGCCGCTGACGTAGCGCGCGGCCAGACCGATGCTGCGCAGCGCCGAAATCATCACATGCGCAAAGTCCTGGCACACACCGGCACGCAGTTCCAGCGCTTGCGGCGCGCGCGTCTGCACTTCAGTGCTCTCGGTGCTGTAGCGCAAATCGGCATGCAGCCGCTGCATCAGTTCACGCGCAGCGTCGAGCAACGGCCGCCCGGACGCGAAGCTCGGCTGGGCGTACTGCGCGGCCGCGGCAAACAGCGGCGAGAAATGCGTGCCGAAGGTGTATTCGGCTTCGGCCACATAGGGCTTGCCGGCGCGGTACACCAATTGCTCGCGCACGCATTCCCACGGCGGGCTGGCGGCCCAGTCGGGCTGCTGCGGCGCGCGCACCTGCACCAGGCTGACGGCACGCACCGTCAGGGTGTCGTGCGGGCTGTAATAGGCAAAGAATTCGCGCCGGTTGCCGAACACGTCGGTGTCGCTGCTGCGGTGATCCGGTTCGGGATGGATGTCGCAGACAAAATCCACACAGCGCTGCGCCGCATGATCGAGCGGACACAAGTGGGCCAGGTGGTGCGCGAGTTCGACCGGCGTGGAATAGGCGTAAGCGGTGTCGTGCACCACGCGGTAGAGCACGTCGTCGCGAGGTATCGGCTGGGTCATACGGTCAACGCTTCAGTATCCGCCAAGAGTCCGGTCAGGTGCTTGGGCATGCGCGAAATAACGCCGGCTGATGTCGTCGGACAGCCGCTTGGCTCTATCGACCGACTGGGTCAGCGTGAGTTCTAGCCAGGCGTAATGTCCATCCGAGTCATGCGCGCACAGCGCAGGCAACTGCCAGTCATCGGGGTCGGGTGCCAGCGCCAGCAACTCCTGCTTGCCGGCGGCATCACCCGGCAGCTTGGCCAGGCGTGCACGCAACGTTTGCGCCACCCAGCCCAGCGCGCGCGGGTTTTCGCGGTCGAGCATGAGCAGGTCGAGCAGCGGCGGGATTTCCTGCCGCTTCTGGTAGAGCGCGCGGTAGGTAATGGTGCTGTCGAACAGCGCCAGCAACAGATTGAAGCCACTGTCGCCGTGCACCGCGCGGCTGTGGAAAGCCACGCCCAGCGCCTCGCCGAGCAGGGTCAACCGCTCGATGTGGCGGCCGATGCTCAGCAGCCGCCAGCCGTCGTCGCGCGTCATGCGGTCGGTCTGCGCACCGGTGATGGCGCTCAAGACTTCGGTCAGCCGCTCCAGCCCACGCAAAGCCTGGGCAGAGGGCAGATCGTCACGACGCGCCGATGCGGGCATCAATTCGAGTGCCGTGGCCGAGGCGATCCATTGCCGGTGGTCGCCACCCAACCTTTCGCGCACTTGCGCTGCGGCCTCGCCCAGCGCCTGCAGGCTTTGCACAATACCGCCGCCATGCGGCCCCGGCGAGAGCGCACGGATCAGACAGTGTTCGAAGCCTTGCGGGTTGTCGCTCAGCGCGGGGGCTTCGCGCGCGATCAACTCGGCGCTGCGGCACCAGACGTCGAGCATGGTGCCCACGGCCGGTCCGATGTCGTCGTCGCCCGACAGCGCGCGCAAGGCGATGCGCGCCAGCCGCGCGCTGTATTCCGCCCGCTCGCAATAGCGGCCGAGCCAGAACAGGTTTTCCGCGGCGCGGCTGGTGACGACGCGGTGATGATTCAACAGGTCTTGCGGCCGCATCGGCGCAGGCAGCAGGGTGGAGTCGTCGACGGCGTCGCCGGTGACGATCCAGGCGTCCTGGCTGCTGCCGCCGCGCTGCATCGACACGGTATTGCCACCGCGCGGTGCGGTGCGCACCAAGCCGCCCGGCAACACCCGCCACCCTCCCCGCCCGTCGGCCAGTGCATAGACGCGGAACATCGCGGCACGCGCGGCCATCCGCCCCTCGCTCCACACCGGCACGTGCGGCAACGGCAGATACTGCTGCAGGGTGACGCGTGCCGGGTCGGACATCACCCGCTCGCGCCATGCCGGCAGTTGCCCAAAGTCGAGACTGGCCATCACAGTGGCCTCAAAGCCGCAATCGGCGTGTACCGGCTTGACCACCCAGGCGCGCAGATCGTCCAGCGGTGCCTCACACACCCCCGGTTCGCCGCACCACCACGTGGGCAGCGACGGCAATTTGAGCGGTTCTCCCAGCAGGGTTTCGCACAGCTTGGGCAAAAACCCCTGCACTGCTGGCGATTCGAGAAACCCGGCGCCCAGCGCATTGGCCACCAGCACTTGCCCGGCGCGCACCGCCTGCAGCAGCCCAGGGATGCCCAG
>JBFXEK010000291.1:0-3394 GCA_050180155.1 Thiomonas sp.
CAACCAGGCGACGATGATCGCCGAGGGCATCGCGCAAATCGCCGTGGTCATGGGCTCGTGCACCGCCGGCGGCGCATATGTGCCGGCGATGAGCGACGAGGCGGTCATCGTCGCCAACCAGGGCACCATCTTTCTCGGCGGCCCGCCGCTGGTCAAGGCCGCCACCGGCGAGGTGGTCAGCGCCGAAGACTTAGGGGGTGGGGACGTGCACACGCGGCTGTCGGGCGTGGCCGACCATCTGGCGCACAACGACGAGCACGCGCTGGAGATTGCCCGGCGCATCGTCTCGCATCTGCCGCCGCCGCAGCGCGCTGCGCTCGATGTGCGACCGCCACGCGATCCGCTGTACCCGGCCGAGGAACTCTACGGCTGCATCCCCAGCGACACGCGCAAGCCTTTTGACGTGCGCGAAGTCATCGCCCGGCTGGTCGACGGCTCGGAGTTTGACGAATTCAAGGCGCGCTTCGGCACCACGCTGGTGTGCGGCTTTGCGCACTTGCACGGCCTGCCGGTCGGCATTCTGGCGAATAACGGCATTCTGTTTTCCGACAGCGCGGTCAAAGGCGCGCACTTCATCGAACTCGCCTGCCAGCGGCGCATTCCGTTGGTGTTCCTGCAGAACATCACCGGCTTCATGGTCGGGCGCAAGGCCGAGAACGAAGGCATCGCCCGGCACGGCGCCAAGCTGGTGACGGCGGTGGCCTGCGCGCAGGTGCCCAAGTTCACGGTGATCATCGGCGGCAGCTTTGGCGCGGGCAATTACGGCATGTGCGGCCGCGCGTTTGGGCCGCGGCAATTGTGGATGTGGCCCAACGCCCGCATCAGTGTGATGGGCGGCGAGCAGGCGGCCAGCGTGCTGGCGACGGTGCGGCGCGACGGCATCGAGGCCAAAGGCGGAAGCTGGAGCGCTGAGGAAGAGGAGGCGTTCAAAGCCCCGATCCGCGCGCAGTACGAAACCCAAGGCCACCCTTACTACGCCACGGCGCGGCTGTGGGACGACGGCATCATCGACCCGGCCGATACCCGCCGCGTGCTCGCGTTGGGGCTGGCCGCGGCGCTGAATGCGCCGATCGCGGAAACCCGCTTTGGCGTGTTCCGCATGTGATGTGTATAATTTTGCTTAAACATACACATCGGAGCTTGCAATGCGCACCAATATCGACATCGACGACGAGTTGATGGCCGCGGCGATGGCCGCCGGCGGCTTCAAGACCAAGAAGGAAGCGGTCGAGGAAGGCTTGCGCTTGTTGCGCCGTCGCGCCGTGTACGAGGGCTTGCTTGCCTTGCGCGGCCAGTTGCAGTGGGACGATTCGGACGCGGCATGGGCGGCAGCGCGTGCCGAGCAGGGGCAGGCGCCGCTTCATGTCGCCGAAGCGCGCGGCGCTTACGCCGTGACCAAGGCGCGGGGCGCGCGCAAAACCGTGCGCGGCGCGAGCGCAGCCGCGGGCAAAGCCAGCCGTTCGCAAGGACGTCGCGGCAAATGATTCTGGTGGATTCCAGCGTGTGGATCGCCTTTTTTCGCGGTGAGCGCGGCGGTGCCAGTGCGCTGCTGGCGCGCGCGCTGGGCGACTCCAGCGTCGAGGTCGGCACCGCCGATCTGGTGCTGTTCGAGGTGCTGCGCGGCTTTCGCCCCGGGCGCGCGGCCGAGCAGGCCGAGCAACTGCTGCGCGCGTTGCCGCAAGTCAGCCTCGGTGGGGAGTCGCGGGCGGTGCACGCCGCGCACCTCTACCGCCGGTTGCGGCTGCAGGGCCGCACGGTGCGCAGCCCGGTGGATGTGCTGCTGGCGAGTTACTGCATGACCGAGGGCCACACCCTGCTGCACCGCGACGCCGATTTCGAGGCGTTCAAAATGGTCGGAGATCTGGACACATGGGCGAACTGAATTCGATGCGCGACTATTTCGTCACCCTCGCCCGCTACCACCTATGGGCCACGCGCAAGCTGCTGGGCGAATCCCTGGCCGACCTGCCCGAGTCCGACTATCGCCGCGACTGCGGGCTGTTTTTCAAGAGCATCCACGGCACGTTGAACCATCTGCTGGTGGTTGAAAGCCTGATCTGGCTGCCGCGCTTTGCCCGCGGCGAGAGCCCGCAGGGCGTGGCGCTGGGTGCCGAGGTCGAGCCCGACCGCGCGCGGTTGCGCCAGCGCTTGCAAGGCACGGCGCAAGCGTGGATCGACTACGCGCAGTCGCTGCCTGCCACGCGCTTTGACGCGCCGTTTCGCTACACCAACAGCAAAGGCGTGCTGATGAGCCTGCCGTTTGCGCCGACGCTGGCGCATGTGTTCAACCACGGCACGCATCATCGCGGCCAGATCAGCGCGGCGCTCACTGCAATGGG
Source organism: Thiomonas sp. (assembly GCA_050180155.1). Classification (GTDB taxonomy): domain Bacteria; phylum Pseudomonadota; class Gammaproteobacteria; order Burkholderiales; family Burkholderiaceae_C; genus Thiomonas. The sequence continues at coordinate 2,340 of JBFXEK010000291.1, forward strand.
CCGGCCCGCGCCGGAACTCGACATCGTCTACATGCTGCAAGCAGAGTTTCTGCAGCAGGGAGCGCGGACATGAACGCGCCGGTGCGCATCGAGCGCGAGGGCGCGGTCGCGCGCGTGGTGCTGGCCCGCCCCGAGGTGCGCAACGCTTTTGATGCGGCGACCATTGCCGCGCTGCATGCGGCGTTCGTCGAGCTCGGTGCGGACGCCGCGGTGCGGGTGATCGTTCTCGCCGCCGAGGGCGCGGCGTTTTGCGCCGGCGCCGACCTGCGCTACATGCAGGAGATGGCGCAGTTCAGCGAAGCGCAGAACCGCGACGACGCGCTGCGGCTGGCGCACATGCTGCGCGCGGTGGCCGAATGCCCCAAGCCGGTGATCGCGCGGGTGCACGGCGACGCCTTTGCCGGCGGCGTCGGGCTGGTCGCGGCGTGCGACCTGGCCGCAGCCGCGAGCAGCGCGCGGTTTTGCCTGTCCGAAGTCAAACTCGGACTGATTCCGGCGACCATCATGCCGTACGTGCTGCGGGCGATGGGCGCGCGCGCGGCGCAGCGCTATACGCTTACTGCCGAAGTGTTCGACGCCGCCAACGCGCAGCGCCTGGGGCTGGTGCACGAAGTCGCCGCCGACGCGCCGGCGCTCGATGCGCAGCTCGCGCGCTGGGCGCGGCAACTGCTCGCCGCTTCGCCGCAGGCGCTGGCCGCGGCCAAGACGCTGATCGCCGACGTCGCCCATCGCCACGTCGGCGACGCGCTGCTGGCCGACACCGCCGAGCGCATCGCCGCGGCGCGCGCCAGCCGCGACGGGCGCGAGGGCATCGCCGCTTTTCTCGACAAACGCCAACCCGACTGGGCCGATTCAGGCTCGATTTGACATGACCCCTACTCACTTCACATCCTGGGACGCGCAGCGCATTCAAGCCCTGCTCGACCTGCCGCTGCCCGAGCTGCTGTGGCAGGCGCAGCAGGTGCACCGCGCGCATTTCGACCCGACCGAAATCCAGCTCTCCTCGCTGCTGTCGATCAAGACCGGCGGCTGCCCCGAGGACTGCGGCTATTGCC
>JBFXEK010000292.1:0-3390 GCA_050180155.1 Thiomonas sp.
GTCATGACCGATCTGCGCCACACCCCGGCATTCACCATCGACCCCGACGCCAGCGCCAACCACGCGCTGCAAAAAATGGTGCACGCCGGGGTGCGTCTGCTGCTGGTGACCGATACCGCCGGCCATGTCGTCGGGCTGATCACCGCGCGCGACCTGATGGGCGAAAAACCAGTGCGCGCCGCCACCGAGAACCAGATTCCGCGCGACGCCGTGACCGTGGCGCAATGCATGGTGCCGCAGCAGCACATCGAGGTGCTCGACTACGCCGAAGTGCTGCGCTCCACCGTCGCCGAAATCGTGCTCACGCTGCGGCACTCCGGGCGGCAGCACGCGCTGGTGCTGGAAACCGACGGCGCGCCGCGGGTGCGCGGCATTTTTTCCGCGGTGCGCATCGGCCGCCAGCTCGGCGTGGAACTCAACGCCAACGGCCAGGTGCAGAGCTTCGCCGAGCTCGAACAGGTGCTCGCCGCGGTGTGATCAGCGCGGCGTGAGCGTGCGCTGCGCCACCAGCGCCAGCGCGGCGAAAGCGCAGAACACCGCGGCCATCGGCGCCGCGCTGGGCCGAGCCGACAGGCTGACGAGCGAGCCGCTGGCCGCCGCCAGGGCAAACTGGATGCTGCCGGCCAACGCCGCAGCACTGCCCACCCGCCCGCTCTGGTGCGCCAAGGCCAGCGCGGTGGCGTTGGGAAACGAAAATCCCAGACTCGACAGCGCGAAAAACAACGGCAGCGCCACCCCGAGCCAGCCGCCCAGCGGCCACAGTGCCAGAGCGAGCAGCGCGGCAGCGCACAGCGCCAGGCTGTGCAGCGCGCGCCACAGCAAGACTGCGCTGGGCAGCCGCGCCAGCAGCGCGTGGTTGAGCTGCGACGCGGCGATCAGCCCGCAGGCGTTGAGCCCGAACAGCACGCCGAACTGCTGCGGCGCGAAGCCGAACACCTGCATGAACACGAACGGCGCTCCGGCGATGTAGGCGAACATCGCCGCCTGCCCCAGCGCGCCGCTGAGCGCAAAACCGATGAAACGGCGGTCGTGCAGCAGCTCGGCGTAGGTGTGCAGCGCGCGGCGCAGCGGTCGCTGCACCGCCTGGCTACGCGCGGTCGGTGGCAGGCTTTCGGGCAGCGCCAGCGCCGCCAGCCAGCACGCCACGCCAAACACCGCCAGCGCGGCAAAAATCACCCGCCAGCCTGCGGATTGGACCAGCGCCGCTCCGGCCAGCGGCGCCAAGATCGGTGCGGCGCCGAGCACCAGCGTCAGCCGCGAAAACACCCGTGCGGCATCGACCGGAGCGTACAAATCGCGCACCATGCTGCGGGCGATGACGATGCCGGCGCAGCCACCCAGCGCCTGCAGCGCCCGCCAGCCCAGCAGCGCGTCGATCGACTGCGACACGGCGCAACCCAGCGACGCCACGGCGTAAATGCCGATGCCCAGCAGCAACGGCGGCTTGCGCCCATAGCGGTCGGACACCGGCCCCCAGACCACCTGGCCGAGCGCCAGCCCGGCGAAAAACACCACCAGCGTGCGCTGCACCGCATCCGGCGTGGCGTGCAGCTCGCGCTGCAGCGCGCTGAACGCCGGCAGATACATGTCGATGGACATCGGGGCGAACGCCGTCAACGCCCCGAGGGTGAGAATGCGCCGCAACGCGCCGGTGCTGGAAGCCATGCGGCGCATTGTCGCAGCGCCGCCGCTGGGCCGCGCAAGACGCGGCGATCAATGCTGCGCAATGGCGCTGCGCAGCTCCTTGACCTGCTCGGCCGAGACCGGCTCGGCGTCGTTGCCCCAGTGGGCGCGGATGAAGGTCACCAGATCGGCGATCTGCTGGTCGTTCAACTGCGCGCCGAACGGCGGCATGACCATGGGCGCAGGCGCCGACGCCGTCACCGGCGTGGTCGCGCCGGCGAGGATGGCGTGGATGGCGTTGGTCGGGTTCAGACAGCGCACCGACGGATTGCCCACCAGGCTGGGGAAGGCCGCGGGCACGCCCTGGCCGCTGGGCTGATGGCAAGCGACGCAATGCTGCGCGTACAAGGCCTTGCCGCGCTGCACCGCCGCCGGGTCCGGCTTGGTGCTGGCCAGTTGCGCGCTGGCCTCGGGCGGCAGCGATTTGAGGTAGACGCCGATGGCGAGCAAGTCCTCGCGCTTGAGATGTTGCGTGCTGTGGTGGATGACCTCGGTCATGCCGCCGGCGACGGTGTAATTTTTTGCGCTGCCGGTTTGCAGCAACAGCGCGAAATCCTCGGCGCTCAGGGTTTTTTGCAGACACGCGCTACGCAGATTGCTCGCGTACCAATGCTCGACGGTGCCGCCGGTGAGATAGAGCGCGCCGTTCGGGCCGTTGGCGCTCAGCGCTTTTTCCTGGAAGAACAGCCCACGCGGCGTGTGGCAGGCGCCGCAATGCCCCAAGCCTTCGACCAAGTAGGCGCCGCGGTTCCACTGCGCGCTTTGCTTCGGGTTGGGGGTGAACGTGGTGTCGCGCACGAACAACCAGTTCCAGATCGCCAGCGGCCAACGGATGGTCAGCGGCCAGACCATGTCGGGCTTGCGGTTGGGCACCGCCTCGGCGGGCACGCCCTGCATGAAATAGGCGTACAGCGCGTGCATGTCCTGCGGCGTGATGCGCACGTACGACGGGTAGGGCATCGCCGGGTAGAGGTGTTTACCCCCCGGCGCGACGCCATGGCGCACCGCGCGATCGAACTGCTCGAAGGTGTAGTTGCCGATGCCGTAGGTTTTGTCGGGGGTGATGTTGGACGAATAGATCGCGCCGATGGGCATGATCATTTTCAGCCCGCCGGCAAACGGCTTGCCGTCCGGCGCGGTGTGGCAGGCGATGCAGTCCCCAGCCTTGGCCAGGTACGCGCCGCGCTGCACGTCCTGCGGCGAAAACGTCTGCGCGGCGTTCGCCCACCCGCCTTGCGCCAGCAAGACCGCTGCGGCCAGCGCCAAACCGATCCTCGTCGTCGTTTTCATTCTGGCTCCCCGATTTGCGCGGCGATTTTGCGGCGCAACAACGCACCACAGATTACGCGCCCCGGTTTCGCCCCGGTTTGACGCATGCCAAAACTGCGACATGCAGTCGCACCATTGCAGCGTCAGCGCAGCAGCGCCCACGCCGCCAGCCCCAACGCGGCAGCGCCGAGCAAGGCTGCAGCCAGCGTCCAGCGCTGCAGCCGCTGCTGCGTCTGCGCCAATTGCACTCCGGCCTGCTCCAACGCGGCCACCGTGGTCTGCAACTGCTGCGCCAGCGCGCGCAAGAGTTCCGCGTTGTGTGTCACCGCCGCCTGCAGTTCCTCGATCTGTTTTTGCGTGGCGTCCGCCTCGGCCTTGCGCTGCTTGAACACCGGCACGGCGATTTTGGCGATGGATTCGACGTAAGGCAGCGCCGCG
>JBFXEK010000293.1:0-3383 GCA_050180155.1 Thiomonas sp.
TTCCACGTGGCTGAAGTATTCACCGGCTCGCCTGGCATGTACGTGCCGCTGAAAGAGACCATCCGGGGATTCAAGATGATCGTCAACGGCGAGTGTGACGCTCTGCCCGAGCTGGCGTTCTACATGGTCGGCACCATCGACGAAGCGTTCGAAAAAGCGAAAAAACTCAGCTGAGCGTGATCGCCAACCGCGCCCGGTGCGGCGGACCGTGCGCTTGCCCGGGCCGCCGCAGACCGCAACCCCATCACGCTCCGGATCGAAGCCATGAACACCATCCATGTTGACGTCGTCAGCGCCGAAGAGTCGATCTTCTCTGGCGAAGCGCGCTTTGTCGCACTGCCCGGTGAGTCGGGCGAACTGGGCATACTTCCGGGCCACACCCCGCTGATCACCCGCATCAAACCCGGCTCGGTGCGCATCGAGCTGCCCGAAGCCAATGCCAGCGGCAGCAAAGAAGAATTCATTTTCGTTGCCGGCGGCATTCTCGAAGTGCAGCCCAAGCGCGTGACCGTGCTGGCCGACACGGCGATTCGTGGCAAGGATCTCGACGAGGCCAAGGCCAACGAGGCGCTCAAGGCGGCGCAGGATGCCCGGGCGCACGCCAAGGAAAAGCAAGACATCGCCGTGGTCGAAGGCGAACTCGCCATGCTGGCGGCGCAACTCGCCGCCATTCGCCGTTTGCGCGGGCGCAGCCACTGAGCGCAGCCAAGGCAAGTCATTGCCGCGGATCGGTCGCGGTTTGACTGGCCAGACGCCGCCTGCGGGCGGTGTTTTTTCGCCTGCGGCACGCGTGTAGCATTGTGCCCACCGTCCGGAGTTTGCGCATGCGCACACGACACCGACAGACCTGCAGCCGCCTGCTGCCCGCCGCCTGCCGGGAAGGGTGCCGGCTGCGATTGCCCGCCGTCGGCGTCGCGCTGCTGGGCCTGCTCCTCGCCGGCTGCGCCAGCTCGCCGCCGCGGCTGGCAGGCAGCACGTCCGTGCCAATCAACGCGCAGTCGGGCTGCCATGCGCCGCCACCCAATCTGCAGGCGGCGTACAACCGGCCGTACACCGTCAAAGGGCGCACCTATACGCCGCTGCGCAGCGCGCAGGGCTACGACGAAGTGGGCACGGCGTCGTGGTACGGCTGGGAGTCGGGGTCGACGACGTCGATGGGGGTGCGCTTCAACCCGCGCGAATTCACAGCCGCCAGCCGTGTGCTGCCGTTGCCGACTTGTGTGCAGGTGACCAATCTGGACAACGGCCTGAGCGCACTGGTGCTGGTGAACGACCGCGGGCCGTTCGTCAGCGATCGCCTGCTCGATTTGTCCATGGGGGCGGCGCAGGCGCTGGGCGTCACGCGCACCGGCACGGCACCGGTGCGCATCGTCGCACTGCCCGAAGGCGCGAACGCCCCGCTACAAGTTGCCACCGCCTCGGCAGCGCCTGTTGCACGCACGCAGGCGACCGTGCCCGCCGTCACTGCTGCGGTTGGCTCCATGCCGCAGGAGTTTGCGCCACAGCAGTTTGCACCGCAACCCATTTCCCCGCCGCTGCCGGCTACAGCACCGGTGACCTACCCGGCAGCGCAGACCGTGCCGCAGCAGCAGACCGTGGCCATGCAGATCGAGCCTCTGCCGCCGCTGCCACCTGCTGCAGCAAATCCGGCGGCACCGCCGGCGTCCGTCGATTCGTCGCCGCTGCCGCAGCCGGCCTTGCGCCTGCCGCCGCCTGCAGTGGTCGGCAGCGTGCCGCCGTCTGCCGACGACGACGTGGTTCAAATCTTTGTGCAAACCGGGGCGTTCATCCAGTTGGCCAACGCCGAGGCCGAGCGCGAGCGTATGCGCGCCGCCGGGATCGACAACATCAGCATCGTTCCCGGCTACATCCGCGGGCAAATGTTTTACCGTGTGCAGATCGGCCCGCTGCCGTCCGCGCCCGATGCCACGCTGGCGCAGAAGCTCCAGGGGCTGGGGCTGACGCAGTACTCCGTGGTGCAGCAATAAACGCGGGCTGGATGACCCGACGCGCATGAAAAACGCACCCGCAGGTGCGTTTTTTTACAGGCCGAGCCGACGCGAGGTCACCGCAGCACGCCGGGCCGAAAAGTGTCTGCTGCTCATTTCTTGCGCAGGCATTCGCTCATGAATTTTTTGCGCTCTTCGCCTTTGAGACCTTTGGCCTTGGCGTCCTTGCTGCAAAACGACATTTTTTCTTGTTGCGGGGTCAGCTTTTTGCCATCGGCCGCGGCCTTCTTTTCGACCTTGGCCGGTTCTTTGGCGGCGGGCTTGGCCGCCTCGGTCGCCGCCGGTTTGCCTGCCAGGCAGTCTTTCATGAAGGCCTTGCGGGCCTCACCGGTTTTTCCTGCAGCCTCCTTGTTGCATTGCGCCATGCGGCTTTGCTGCGGCGTGGCCTGGGCGTGGGCAAGCAGGGGCAGGGACAGCGCGCCGAGCGTCAGCGCCAGGGTTGCAATCAGTTTGTTCATCATTCCTCCAAGTGTGTTGTCAGAAAAACGCGGGTCGATACCACCAACGCCCCGGCTTTGACGCGGTTGAACGCCCTAAACCGGCGCGACCCATTACACCATACCGCCATGACCGCGCGGCGCTGCGCGCCAGGCCCATAAAATGCGGCGTTTGCGCAATCACAACGTTTGCATAATGATCGACTACACCGCGCGGTTGACCGCCGCGCTCGAACGCATCGCCCGCGACCTGCTGCCCGAATTCAACGCCACGGTCGAAGTCAGCCGCCCGCGCAGCGCAGAGCACGGCGAGCTCGCCACCAACCTGGCGATGCAACTGGCCAAGCCGCTCAAGCGCAACCCGCGAGAGCTGGCGCAAGACATCATCGGCCGCATTCAAGCCGATGCCGCGCTGGCGGCCGGGTTGCAGCGCGCCGACATCGCCGGCCCCGGTTTCATCAACTTTCACCTGCAAACGCAGGTGCTGCAGCAAGTGGTGGCCGAAGTCGAGCAGGGCGGAGCCGCGTTCGGCCACAGCCGCCGTGCCGCGGCGCAGCCGCTATTGGTCGAGTTCGTTTCGGCCAATCCGACAGGCCCGCTGCACGTCGGCCATGGTCGGCAGGCAGCGCTGGGCGACGCCATCGCAGCGGTACTCGCCACCCAGGGCTGGGCAGTGCAGCGCGAGTTTTATTACAACGACGCCGGGGTGCAGATCCACAATCTGGCGCTGTCTGTGCAGGCACGTGCCCGCGATTTGCAGCCCGGAGATGCCGGCTGGCCCGAGGCGGCGTACAACGGCGAGTACATCGCCGACATCGCGCGCGATTTTCTGGCGCGGCAGGCCAATGCCGACGACCAGGGGCGGCCAGTACAGGCCAGCGGTGACGCCGACGATCTGGACGGCATCCGCCGCTTTGCCGTGGCGTATTAGCGCCGC
>JBFXEK010000294.1:0-3381 GCA_050180155.1 Thiomonas sp.
CGCCGCAGCGGGCCCGGCCGCATGCTGACTGGGGAGGACGGGCGTGGAACTGTTGGAATACGCCATCGTCGGCGGCATTCTGTATGGCATTTTTTTCAGCCTGATCGGCATCGGGCTGAACCTGATTTTCGGCGTCATGCGCATCATCAACCTGGCGCATGGCCAGTTCATCGTGCTCGGCGGCTACCTGGCCTTCGTGCTGGCGCGCGACCTGCACTGGAACCCGCTGTGGGCGCTGCCGCTGTCCATCGTCGCTGCGGCGATCATCGGTTGGCCGCTGTATTACGCGGTGGTGCCGCGGTTGCAAGCCTCGCGCGACCCGGAAATGCTGTCGTTCATCCTGTTTTTCGGTCTGGGCCAGGCGGTCGAGGCGCTGACCGTGCTGGGCTTTGGCACCGACCAGCGCTCGCTGCCCAGCGACGCGATGGGCAGCGGCAATATCGGCGTGCTCGGGCAGGAGTTCCCGGATAGCTGGTGGGTCGCTGCGGCGGTGAGCCTGGCGGCGATCGGCCTGCTGTGGCTGTATTTCTCGCGCACCAAGCTCGGCTACGCCACCCGCGCGGTGATGTCCAACCGCGACGAGGCGCTGGCCACCGGCATCGACGTGCACCGCGTCTCGGCGCTGGCCTTCGTCGCCGGACTGGCGCTGGCGGCGATCGCCGGGGTGTTCGTGCCGTATCTGCTCGGCTCGGTTTCGCCCGACCTCGGCGGCGAACTCACCACCACCTCGTTTGCCATCGTCATCATCGGCTCTCTGGGCAACCCGCTGGGCACGATCATCGGCGGGCTGGTGTTCGGCCTGGGCACGATGCTGATGCAGACCTACTACTCCTCCTGGTCCAACGTCGTGCCGTACGCGCTGCTGCTGGTCATCGTGCTGCTGCGCCCGCAGGGCCTGCTGGCAAAGGCGGCGCGCAATGCCTGAACTCACCCCCGCCGCCACCGCCTCGCCGCTGCGCCGCGCGCGGCCGGCGATCCTCGTTCTCGCCGTGCTGCTGGCGGCGTTCGCATTGCTGCCGCATGTCTACGGCAACCTGTCGCTGCTGTTCACCCTGATGGCCTTCATCACCCTGGCGCAGGGGCTCAACCTGCTCTACGGCTTCACCGGCTACCTGCCGTTCGGCTATGTCGGGTTTTTCGGCTGCGGAGCGTATGCCGCCTCTCTCTTGGTGCTGCACACCGGCTGGCCGATGCTGGTTTGCGTGGGGATCGGCGGCGTGGCCGCAGTGGCGATGGCGCTGATCCTCGGGCCGCTGCTGCGGCTGTCGGGGGCGTATTTTTCCATCGCCAGTCTGGCCGCCTCGCAGATTCTGTATTTCGTCGTGTCCAACACCAACCTGGCCGACGTCACCGGCGGCCCATACGGGCTGAAAATCGAGCGGGTGTTCAGCCCCACCGGCAGCTACTACACCATGCTGGCGATTCTGCTGGCCGCCACGGCGCTGGCGGCGTGGCTGCGGCTGTCGGCCTTCGGCATGGGGCTGCAGGCGATGAAGCAGGACCCGGTCAGCGCGGCAATGGCCGGGGTGCCGGTGGTGCGCATGCGGCTGCTGGCCTGGCTGATTTCGGCCGCGGTGGCCGGGCTGTGCGGCGCGGCGTATGCGTGGAATATTTCGGTGTTCTACCCGGATGCGGTGTTCACCCTGCAGATTTCGGTGTTCGCCATCGTGTTCGCGCTGTTCGGCGGGGTCGGCACGGTGATCGGCCCGATCGTCGGCGCGGTGATCCTCTACAGCCTGTATTCGGCCATTGGCATTTCCACCCCGCAATACTTTCAGTTGATCTACGGCGTGCTCATCGTGCTGCTGGTGCTGTTTCTGCCCGGCGGGGTGCTGTCGCTGTTTGCGCGCAGGGGGATCCGTGTCTTCTGAGCTGCTGCGCCTGGAGCGTGTGAACAAACGCTTTGGCGGCCATGTGGTGCTCGCCGACGTGAGCTTTGCCGTGGCGCCGGGCGAAATCCTCGGCCTGGTCGGCCCCAACGGCTCGGGCAAGACCACGACCATCAACGTCATCTCCGGGCTGTACCGCGCCGATTCGGGGCGCATCACCTTCGACGGCCACCCGGTGCACCACGTGCCGATGCACAAGCTGGCGCATCTGGGCATCAACCGCACCTTCCAGGTGCCCAAGACCTTCCGCGACATGACCGTGCGACAAAACATCGAAGTCGCCGCGCATTTCGGCCATGCCGGCGCTCCGGTGGATATTGACTCCATCCTGCGCGACATCGATTTGCACAAACACGCCGGCAAAACCGCCGGCTCGCTCACCGTCAACCAGCAAAAACTGCTCGACCTGGGCCGCGCGTTGGCCACCGGGCCGAAGCTGCTGCTGGTCGATGAAATCGGTGCCGGCCTCAACCCGGCCGAGCTCGGCGGCATTGCCGACCTGCTGCGCAAGCTGTCGCAGCGCGGCATCGCGCTCATCGTGGTCGAGCATTTGATGGCGTTTCTCGGCAGCATCACCTCGCGCGTCATCGTGCTGGGTGCCGGGCGCATGCTGTTCGAAGGCTCGCTCGACGCCGCATCGCATCACCCCGAAGTGGTCGCCGCGTTTTTCGGAGGCGAAGTATGAGCACCGCCGCGAGCGACGCACTGCTGCAGGTGCGCCAAGTGCATGGCGGTTACGGTGCACTGCAGGTGTTGTGGGGCGTCGATCTGGACGTGATGCCGGGCGAAACCGTGCTGCTGCTCGGCGCCAACAGCGCAGGCAAGTCCACGCTGCTGCGCACCCTCATCGGCCTGCTGCCGTGCTGGCGCGGCGACATCCTTTTCGCCGGCCAGCGCATCGACTCGCTGCCGCCGCAGCAACGCATCCGCCGCGGCATGGCGTATATGTCCGAACTCGGTGTGTTCCCGACGCTGTCGATCGACGAAAACCTGGCGCTGGGTGGCTACTTCCTGCCGGATGCACAAGTACGCCGGCGCAAAGAGCAGTTGTTCGCCGTCTTCCCCGACCTGGCGGCCAAGCGGCGCGACGCCGCGGGCACGCTGTCGGGCGGGCAGCGCAAAATGCTGGGCATCGCCAAGGTGCTGATCGCCGAGCCCCGCCTGCTCTTGATGGACGAGCCGTCATCGGGCTTGGCGCCGGTGTTCGTCAAACAGGTGATCGACGTGCTCAAAACCAGCATCGGCACCGGCACCGCGCTGCTCATCGCCGAGCAAAACGTGTCGTTTCTCGAATTGGCCGACCGCGGCTATCTGATCGACCACGGCAAAGTACGGCTGTCGGGGACGCGCGAACAGTTGCAGGCCAGCGACGCGGTACGGGAAACGTATTTCGGGCTGTGACCGCCGCAGGCACGGCTTTGCCGCAGGCAGATCCGGCCGATTTCGGTACTGGTCGACAGATTTGCCCGCTGCTTCGCCTTGGCGCGCTGCT
>JBFXEK010000295.1:0-3370 GCA_050180155.1 Thiomonas sp.
CTGCTGGGCGGCTTCATCATGGGCTGCATGATGGGCGTGTTCGAGCACTTCCACAGCCTGCCGCCGGAGCTGCGGCTGTTCATGCTCACCGGCTTCCTCGGCGGACTCACCACGTTCTCCACCTTCTCCGCGGAAGCCGACACCCTGCTGCTGCGCCAGCAATACCTGTGGTTCGGCGGCCACGTGGCGATGCACCTGGTCGGCTCGCTGGGCATGACCATCGTGGGCATCGCGCTCAGCCGCGGCCTGCTCAGGCACTGACACGGGAGGGGCGACATGGGCGCTGAAAACCTGATCGACGGCGTGCTGCTGCGCTTCTACGCGCAGATGCACGCGCGCAACGACGGCATGCTGGTCTCCGAGTGGCTGCTGGAACTGGCGAAGCGGCGCAAGCTCGGCGGCGGCTCGGTGTTCCGCGCGATCGCCGGCTTCGGCCGGCACGGCGTGCTGCACGAGGAAGCGTTCTTCGAACTCACCGACGACCTGCCCATGGTGGTGGAGTTCATGCTGCGCGAAAGCGAGGCCGAGGCGCTGCTGCAGGAAGTGCGCGACGCCGGCGTGGCCGTGGTCTACGCACTTCTGCCGGCGCGGTTCGGCGTGCTGGGCGGCGAGCGGCTGCCGTGAGCCAGGATTCGCTGAAGCAGCGCGCCGCCGAGCTGCTGGAGCTGGCCGGCGTGCGCATCAACGGCCACGCCCCCACCGACATCCACGTGCACGACAGGCGCCTGTACGCCAGGGTGTTCGCGCATGGTTCGCTGGGCCTGGGCGAGGCCTACATGGACGGCTGGTGGGACGCCGAGGACCTGCCCGGCTTCTTCACCCGCCTGCTCGGTTCGCACGTGGACGAGCATCTCCGCACACTGGACACCTTGATCGCCCATCTCCGGGCGCGCTTCGTCAACCTGCAGCGCGGCGAGCACGCGTTCGAGATCGGCAAGGCGCATTACGACCTCGGCAACGACTTGTTCCAGGCCATGCTGGGCAAGCGGCTGGTGTATTCCTGCGCCTACTGGGCGCAGGCCGACAACCTCGACGACGCCCAGGCCGCCAAGCTGGACCTGGTCTGCCGCAAGCTGCGACTGGCGCCCGGCCAGCGCGTGCTGGACATCGGCTGCGGCTGGGGCGAGGCGCTGAAATACGCCGCGGAGCACTACGGCGTCAGCGGCGTGGGCATCACCGTGTCGGAGCAGCAGGCCGGATTCGCCCGCGAGCTGTGCCGGGGCCTGCCGATCGAGATCCGCCTGCAGGATTACCGCGAGATCGACGAGCCGTTCGACGCCGTGTACTCCATCGGCATGTTCGAGCACGTGGGCGGGCGCAACTACCGCGCCTACTTCGAGGCCGTGCGCCGCTGCCTGAAACCCGGCGGCCTGTCCGTGCTCCACTGCATCGGCAGCAACGGGCCGCCCGCGCAGACCGACCCGTGGATAGAGAAGTACATCTTCCCCAACTCCATGATCCCGGCGATGGGCCAGGTCGCCACCGCGCTGGAGAACCTGTTCGTGGTCGAGGACTGGCACAACTTCGGCCCGGACTACGACCGCACCCTGATGGCGTGGCGCGCGAACTTCGACGCCGCGTGTCCGGAACTGTCGAAAAGCTACGACGAGCGCTTCCGCCGCATGTGGCACTACTACCTCGGCGCCTCCGCCGCGGTGTTCCGCAGCCGCCGCGACCAGCTGTGGCAACTCACCCTGAGCCCCGACGGCGTGCCGGGCGGCTACCAGGTGCCACGTTGATAGCAACTCGCGTATCTCAACCTCGAAACCATCAATCCAAGTCCACTCAAATGAACAAACCAGCCCAAGAAAAATGTTTTTGCGACCCCATGCATCGCCAGCCCTTTGGGATTCTCTCGGACGCAAGAAGTGACCCGAAAGAGAATCTGCAAATCAAAAAGGAAATATATGCTCAAACCCAGAACTGGGCCAGACATAACGAAATGCTGATCGTAGCAACGAACACCATTTTGCTTGGAGCCGTCGCAGGAATCTACTCAAGTCACTTCAAGAATTTCTCTTTAGCCGGATTCGATTTTTACGTATTCCTCTTAACTCTGCCAATACTTGGCCTAATCATTACCATCCACCTTAACAGGGAATATATTAACGCCATTGACAGAATCATAAAGTACGAAACATATTTCGGCCTCCACGCATCCTGCAGCGAAATACAAAAAATTTCCAATAATGATTGTCGATGGGGAGCGTCATTTATTCCAAACTACCTACACAATCATCGTAGATTTAGCGCCTCGACAATCACCTTTGCGGCAATCCACGGCATTCTACTAGTTACTTTCATTTCCCTCGCTTGGTATGCACACATGCACCATACAAAGCCCGACCCCGCGCAATGCAACCCATCCATGTCAAGCTGTCGCTCACCCGCCTGATCTGTCATTATCAAGCGGATACGTGACGAGACGAATGCTGCCGCATGAACCTGCAAGCCAATTACGAACAGATCCCGCTCAAGGAATACGCCGAGCGCGCCTACCTCGACTACTCGATGTACGTGGTGCTGGACCGCGCCCTGCCGTTCGTGGGCGACGGCCTGAAGCCGGTGCAGCGGCGCATCGTCTACGCGATGAGCGAGCTTGGCCTCGCCGCCACGGCCAAGCCGAAGAAATCCGCGCGCACCATCGGCGACGTGATCGGCAAGTTCCATCCGCACGGCGACACCTCGTGCTACGAGGCTATGGTGCTGATGGCGCAGCCGTTCTCCTACCGCTACCCGCTGGTGGACGGCCAGGGCAACTTCGGCTCGCCGGACGATCCCAAGAGCTTCGCGGCGATGCGCTACACCGAGTCCAAGCTCAGCCCCATCGCGGAGGCGCTGCTGGGCGAGCTGGGCCAGGGCACGGTGGACTGGGTGCCGAACTTCGACGGCACGCTGGAGGAACCCTCGTGGCTGCCCGCGCGCGTGCCGCACGTGCTGCTCAACGGCTCGATGGGCATCGCGGTCGGCATGGCCACCGACATTCCGCCGCACAACCTGCGCGAACTGGTCGCCGCCTGCATCCGCCTGCTCGACGAACCCGAGGCCACGGTGGCCGAACTCTGCGAGCACGTGCGCGGCCCGGACTACCCCACCGAAGCCGAGATCATCACCCCGCGCAACGAGCTGCTGGCGATGTACCAGGGCGGCACCGGCTCGGTGCGCGCCCGTGCGGTGTACGTGCGCGAGGAAAGCAACATCGTCATCACCGCGCTGCCGCACCAGGTCAGCCCGTCGAAGATCCTCGAACAGATCGCCGCGCAGATGCGCGCGAAGAAGCTGCCGATGATCGAGGACCTGCGCGATGAATCGGACCACGAGAACCCGATCCGCCTCGTGCTGGTGCCGCGTTCCAGCCGCGTCGACGCCG
>JBFXEK010000296.1:0-3362 GCA_050180155.1 Thiomonas sp.
CTGATGCTTTGGCGCGGGTTTTGGCCTTGTGGGTTTGCGCCGGCTTCGACGCCGTGCCGGCTTCGTTTGCGGCCAGGGCGGGCTGGGACAGGACGCATGACAGACCGAACAGGCCGCAGACCAAGGACAGGTTGAGCTTCATTTCAGACGACTCCACGCAAGAGACCACGCAAAAAAGCCGTCGCCGGCCGGCGTGAGACGAGGGTCGGGCGCGTCTGCATGATGAAGGCGGTGCAAGACCCGGCTCAAGCGCGCTGTGCGAGCGGCACGAATTGCAGATTTTCCGGGCCAGTGTAATTCGCGCTGGGCCGAATGATCTTGTTGTCCTGTCGCTGCTCGACAACATGCGCGCTCCAGCCGCTGGTGCGGGATATGACGAACAGCGGGGTGAACATCGCAGTGGGCACGCCCATTTGCGCGTAGCTCACGGCGCTGAACCAGTCGAGGTTGGGGAACATTTTTTTCGCGTCCCACATCACTTGCTCCAGCCGTTCGGCGATGGCAAACAGCCGCAAATCGTTCTGTTCCTGCGACAGCCGGCGGGCGACTTCCTTGATGACCTTGTTGCGCGGGTCGGCGATGGTGTAGACGGGATGGCCGAAGCCGATGACCACCTCCTTGTTCGCCACGCGCGCGCGGATGTCGGCCTCGGCTTCGTCCGGGCTGGCGTAGCGGCGCTGGATTTCCAGCGCGACTTCGTTGGCGCCGCCATGCTTGGGGCCACGCAGCGCGCCGATCGCGCCGGTGATGCACGAGTACATGTCGCTGCCGGTGCCGGCGATCACCCGCGCGGTGAAGGTGCTGGCGTTGAACTCGTGCTCGGCATACAGAATGAGCGAGGTGTGCATCGCCCGCACCCACGACTCGCTGGGCGCGCGCCCGTGCAACAGGTGCAGGAAATGGCCGCCGATGGAGTCGTCGTCGGTCTGCACCTCGATGCGCCGGCCGTTGGCTGCGTAGTGCCACCAGTACAGCAGCATCGACCCCTGGCAGGCCATGAGTTTGTCGGCGATGTCGCGCGCGCCGGCGAGGTTGTGGTCGTCCTTTTCCGGCATGACGCAGCCCAGCGCCGACACCCCGGTGCGCAGCACGTCCATCGGGTGCGCCGACGGCGGCAGTTGCTCCAATGTGGTCTTGACCGCTGCGGGCAGACCACGCAACCGCTGCAGCTTGGTTTTGTACGCGGCCAGTTCGGCGGCGTTGGGCAGCTTGCCGTGCACCAGCAGGTAGGCGACTTCCTCGAACTCGCAGGCCTCGGCCAGGTCGAGAATGTCGTAGCCGCGGTAATGCAGGTCGTTGCCGGTGCGGCCGACGGTGCACAGCGCGGTGTTACCCGCGGTCACGCCCGAGAGGGCGACGGATTTTTTGGGTTTGAAGGTCATTCCGGCGGGGGCGGCGTGGTCGCTCATGGAGGTCTCCTCGGAGGTCATTGCGCGGGGTTTTGGGCGGCGAACAGCGCGTCCAGGCGCTGCTCGTATGCGTGGTAGCCGATGCTTTCGTACAGCTCGGCGCGGGTCTGCATCAGCGGCAGCACGGCTTTTTGTGTACCGTCGCGGCGGATGGTCTGGTAGACCGTCTGCGCCGCCTTGTTCATCGCGCGAAAGGCCGACAGCGGGTACAGCGCCATCGCCACTTCGGCGCTGGCGAGTTCATCGACGGTGAACAGCGGCGTGGCGCCGAACTCGGTGATGTTGGCCAGCAGCGGCGCGCCGACTGCGGCGGTGAATCGCCGGTAGGTGTCCAGATCGGCGGCAGCCTCGGCGAACACCCCGTCGGCACCGGCTTCGACGCAGGCGCGGGCGCGGTCGATCGCCGCGTCCAGCCCTTCGACGGCAATCGCGTCGGTGCGGGCGATGATGAAAAACTGCGCATCGGTGCGGGCATCGACCGCGGCCTTGATGCGATCGACCATTTCCGCGCGCGACACGATTTCCTTGCCCGGGCGGTGGCCGCAGCGCTTGGCGCCGACCTGGTCTTCGATGTGCATCGCCGCCGCACCGAACTTGATCAGGCTTTTGACCGTGCGGGCGATGTTGAACGCGCTCGGGCCGAAGCCCGTGTCCACGTCCACCAGCAGCGGCAGCTCGCACACGTCGGTGATGCGGCGCACGTCGGTGAGTACGTCGTCCAGGGTGTTGATGCCCAGATCGGGCAGTCCCAGCGAGCCGGCGGCCACCCCGCCGCCGGAGAGGTAGATCGCACGGAACCCCGCTTGTTGCGCCAGCAGCGCGTGGTTGGCGCAAATCGCTCCGACGATTTGCAGCGGGCGCTCGGCGGCGAGGGCCTGGCGGAAGCGTCCGCCTGCGGTCAGCGCAGTCATGATCTTGCTCACAGTAAATGCTGCACGCCGGCTTTTTCTTCTTCCAGCTCGGCCAGGGTTTTGTCGATGCGCTCCTGCGAAAAAGCGTCGATCGGCAGATCGCGCACCAGTCGATATTCGCCGCCGGAGCAGGTCACCGGAAAGCCGAACATCGTTTCTTGCGGAATGCCGTAAGACCCGTCCGAGGGGATGCCCATACTCACCCAGCGGCCGTTGGTGCCGAGCACCCAGTCGCGCACATGGTCGATCGCGGCGTTGGCCGCCGAAGCCGCCGAGCTCAAGCCGCGCGCCTCGATGATCGCCGCGCCACGCTTGCCCACGGTAGGCAGGAACACGTCGCGGTTCCACGCCTCGTCGTCGATCATTTCCTTGACCGAGCGCCCGCCGACGGTGGCGAAACGGTAGTCGGCGTACATGCTCGGTGAGTGGTTGCCCCAGACGCAGACTTTTTCGATTTCGGCCACGGGTTTGCCGATCTTGAGCGCCAGTTGGCTCAGCGCGCGGTTGTGATCCAGCCGCATCATCGAAGTGAAGTTTTTCGCCGGCAGATCGGGGGCGGATTTCATCGCGATGTAGGCGTTGGTATTGGCCGGGTTGCCCACCACCAGGGTTTTGACCGTGCGCTTGGCCACGGCATTGAGCGCCTTGCCCTGCGCGGTGAAGATCTGTGCGTTGGCCGACAGCAGATCGCGCCGCTCCATGCCCGGGCCGCGCGGGCGGGCGCCGACGAGCAGCGCGTAGTCCACGTCTTTGAACGCGGTCATCGGGTCGCCGTGCGCGCTCATGTCCGCCAGCAGCGGAAAGGCGCAATCTTCCAGCTCCATCATCACCCCATTGAGCGCTTTTTGCGCCTTTTCATCTGGAATTTCCAGCAGTTGCAGGATCACCGGCTGGTCGGTGCCGAGCATCTGGCCGGAGGCAATGCGAAACAACAGGGCGTAGCCGATCTGACCGGCGGCGCCGCTGACGGTGACGCGAACGGGGGCTTTAGACATGACGGTGAACTCCTCAGTCGGTGTCGGTAGGGGGGCGGGGTGCGCCT
>JBFXEK010000297.1:0-3353 GCA_050180155.1 Thiomonas sp.
TGTTCTTGCCCAGGTGCGTGGCCAGGCGCGCGCCGATGACCCCACCAGCGATGCCCCCGGCGATGTAAAGCACGGCCACGGTCCAATCGAGCAGCCCCGAGCGGGCATAGTTGACCGCCGTGGTCAGGCCAAACGTGCCGACAGAAAACAAAGACGTTCCTATGGCGGCGAGCATGGGCATGCCGGTGGAGAAAACCAGTCCGGGGACGATCAAAAAGCCGCCGCCGATGCCGAAGAAGCCGGACAGCAAGCCGACGATGCCGGCAGAAAGCAGCAATTTCCATAGGGAAAACTGGCCTGGATGGCCTTCCATTTCACCGGGCTTGACCTTCTTCGGCCGCACCATCAACGCCGCAATGACCAGCATCACGATGGCAAACAGAAACAGCAGCTTTTTGCCGTCGACGGCTTTGCCCAGGCTGGAGCCGACGAAGGCGGCAATCGCCCCCATCACGGCAAAGATCACCGCTTCTTTCCAGCGCACATTGCCGGCGCGGGCGTGTGGCACGAGGTTGATGTAAGCATTGACCGACACCGCCAGCGCCGTGGTGCCGATGACGACGTGCGGAACCGGATATCCCACCAGGTAGAGCAGCAGCGGCACGGCAAGCACGGATCCACCGCCACCAATGAGACCGAGAGTGAAGCCGACGATCACACCAGAAATGACGGCGAGAATGTGTTGAAGCAGGGTGAGGTCAACGAGCATGGGCAAATGAAGGAAAGGGCTGTGCCGATCGGAAAATCATCGTCTCGTGGCATGACCGGGGCGGGCCGTAGCCGGTGTGTTTGTGTCGATCGAGCCAAACAGTGCGGCTTGCCGACGTTTTGCTGCCTCAAGCATATAAGAATGGCCTTACCGGGGCTGTGAGGATTTGTGCGGTTGTGTGGCGATGCGCAGTTTTGCGTCGCCATGCGGTTGTGCGGGAGACAACTTGTAACTCTGCTCACCGTATGTGTCGTGTAGGCCTGCTGTCAGCCGCGCTGTCGATGCTGCGCCCGGGCTGGCGCGTAGCCGGCCTGCGTCGCCGTATGACACGGCGCATATCCTGAAAACAATGAGGAGATTTGCAATGGACGGAAAAAAAGTGATCAACCCTGCGCCTCTCGGGCTGTCGGGCTTTGCCCTGACGACCTGGCTGCTCAGCATGGTCAATGCTGGTTGGTTTCCTGGAGTCGATGTGCCGATGGTGCTCGCGGCTGCGTTTGCGTTTGGTGGCACGGCGCAATTCGTTGCCGGGGTGATCGAAGCCGGGGTGGGAAATGGCTTCGGCTTTGTGGCGTTTTGCGGATATGGCGCATTTTGGTGGAGTTTCGCCCTGTTCGTCGATTTTTTTGCCAAAGGCGTCCAAGGTCCGTTCGTCGGCTGGTTTTTGCTGCTGTGGGGTGTTTTCACCACGTATCTGTGGATCGCCACGTGGAAGAAGGGGCGCGTGTTGATGCTGGTGTTTACCGCGCTGGTACCGACGTTCTTTCTCCTGGCCGCCGGGGCACTCAGCGGCAACAACGGCCTGAGCGTGCTCGGCGGTTACCTCGGCCTGCTGACGGCTGCCTTGGCGTTTTATCTGGCTGCGGCCGAAGTCATCAACGAGGCCTGGGGGCGCAGCGTCCTGCCAGTGTGATGCGCACCTGCCCGCTGCGCCAGCGTCGCTGCGGGGATGGCAGATTGCGCATAGGGCAGCAGAGCAGTCGGCGGCGGCTGGGCATCGCCCGATGCGCATGAACCGATTCAGCAAGACGTCAGTTTTGCATTGCAGCATGGCGTAAACACAACTTGCTTCCCACAGTCGTGGATCATGGCGCCCGCAGAGGCGCGGCTGGCTCGGCCGGCAGACCCGCTGTGGTCATGGCAGAGCCCGTTCACATCATGCAGAAAAACCGCTGGATTGCGCTTGGCGCGGTGGTTGCTTTGGCCGCGCCGCTGGCCTGGGCCAGCTTTGGCCCCTCTTCTTTTCACCGACCGCGCCGTGCCGATGCGGCCGATCCGCCGACGATGGCAGCGCAGGTCGTCTCACGGTCGTTGCCAACCGACATCGACATCCGCGAAACCACAGGGCCTCGGGGGATCGCCGTCAGGGAATACATCGCGCCCAACGGCGCCTTGTTCGCCATGACCTGGGCCGGCGCGCAGCACGTCGAGGCCAGCGAGGTGGTGGCCGGATTTTTCCCACGGCCGCCAACCGGCGATGCGCCGGCGGCAACGGCCGCGCCTGTGGTCGTGCGCAGCGTGCGCCAGCCCTGGGGCAGCGAGGGCGTGGCGTATGTTCCAGCGCGCATGCCGCTGGATTTCGACGTCAACGCACTGGCACCTTGAGCCGCTTCAGCGGCCATCGCCCAATCGCTTCCACAGGGGACGCATACGGGCCAGCAGCGCGTCGTAGTTGCGGTTGATGCGCTCGATTTCCGCGCTCTGCGTGGCGATCAGCTCGTTTTCCTGCTGCGTGAGCACGCGGTTTTCTTCAAATTTGGTGCGCAATTCCAAGGGAAGCGGGCCTTTGGGGTAGAACTGCGCGTCCGCGTCGAGATGCTGGCGTTGCCTGGCCAGTTCGACGAGCTGCTTTTTTGCATCTTCGATCATGGCTTGTGGCCGATCGAGGTCTTTGCGCCGGGCTTGTTGCAATGCCGTTTCGTTGGGGTATCGCAAGAGCAGGGCGCGATCCTCGCGCTGTTGGTCGCGTTGCTGCTGCGCCAGCCGCCGCGCGGCGTCGTTGGCTTGCGCCTGCTGCGCCTGCTCCTTGGCGGTGAGAATCAGCCGGCGCACCGTGCCATCCGGGCCGATCACCTTGCCGCCATACGTCAGACAATCGCTGGTCAGCCGGTCGGTCGATACCAGGGTACCGTTGGCATCACGGCACAAATAGATGTCGGCGTGCGCCCACAGCAGTGTACTCAGCAGCGCGCCGAACAACGCGACGCGAAAAGCGCGGATTGTGAATTCCATGGACGACAAACAACTGAAGGAATAAGACAATGTCACCTTCCGGGCGCAGTGCAGCCGCCCAAACGCCAGCGGACGCCTCGGCAGTCTTTCGTGCGCTGGGCGCAACCACGGCCGCACTCGGACAACCAGACAACGGATTGTGCCTTGCTTTTTCTACTAACGGGCAAGCCCCGTCCCAGCTGACTCAAACCCACTTTGCGACCGATGTACCCGTTTCCGCTGCGTGTCACTTCGTTGAACCTCAATGGCGTTCGTTCTGCGGTGGACAAAGGGTTGGACACCTGGCTGCGTGAGCAGGCGCGTCCCGATCTCTTATGCGTGCAGGAACTCAAAGCGCGCAGCGAGGATATGACTGCGGCACTGCGCGCGCTCGGCGGCTTGCGCGGCTGTGCGTTTCACCACGCCGACAAGC
>JBFXEK010000298.1:0-3344 GCA_050180155.1 Thiomonas sp.
GCGCAACGATCGGCCAGACGACCAGCGTCAGCAGCGCAAGCATCAGCCACCACCAGGCGGCATAGAGCACATGGACCATGCCGGCTGCAGAGCGTCGCAGCCGCATGGCAATTGCGCTTTGCACCAGTCGGGCGAACTGCCGCCACGCTGCCGCGGGATGCTCGCCCACCCCGCCAGACAGCCAGAGCTGCCGCGTTGCCGCGCGGCGCAGCTTGCCGCTGGATGTCTTGCGCACGGTGTGCACCGGCGCCAGCACGACTTCGTCGGGCGGCTCGCCCAGCACATCGGTCACCCGCTGCACGATGGCCTCGCGCAGCTGGGCGCGCGCGCCGGCATCGGTTTCACGGGTTTCGGCCAGCACCACCAGACGCTCGGTGCCGCGCGCGGCGTCGGCCACGCCGAACGCCACCACGCAGCCCTTTCGCACACCGGGCAACTCGCCGACGGCGAGTTCGATT
Source organism: Thiomonas sp. (assembly GCA_050180155.1). GTDB lineage: Bacteria > Pseudomonadota > Gammaproteobacteria > Burkholderiales > Burkholderiaceae_C > Thiomonas. Next base: position 459 of record JBFXEK010000298.1, read on the forward strand.
TCATGCGGATAAAGGTTGCGTCCGCCACGGATGATGATGTCTTTCACCCGCCCGGTGATGTAGATCTCGCCGCCGGCGCGGTAGGCGCGGTCGCCGCTGTCGAGCCAGCCGTCGTGCAACAGCTTTTGCGTCTCTTGCGGTCTGCGGTAGTAGCCGCTGGTCGCCGATGGTCCCTGGAACTCCAGCCGTCCTTCGACGCGCTCGGCGACTTCCTCGCCGAGGTCGTCGAGTAGGCGCACACGATGCCGCGGAATGGCCTGACCACAGGCGACAAAGCGCAGCGCATGCGGATGGTTTTCCGCAACGGGCTGCGCGTGGTGCGTCTGTTCGAACACCTCACGGTCGATGGTATCGACGATCGCGGGACGGTCTGGCGAAGACAGCAGCAGCGCCACGGAGTTTTCCGCCAGGCCGTACACCGCAGTCATGGCCTCGGGACGCAAGCCATACGGCGCAAAACGCGCGTTGAAACGGGAGATGGTGTCTGCGCTGACCGGCTCCGCGCCGTTTGCCGCCAGCCGCAAGGTCCGCAGGTCAAGGCCGTCGATGTCGGCATCCTGCACATGCCGCAAGCAGAGCTCGTAGGCGAAATTGGGGGCTGCCGTGTGCGTGCCGCCGTAGCGCTGGATCACCCACAGCCAGCTCTGCGGCCGACGCAAAAACGTCAACGGCGACATCACCACCAGGCGGTTGCCGGTATACAGGCTCGACAGCCAGGCGCCGATCAAACCCATGTCGTGGTACAGCGGCAGCCAACTGACGAACACATCGTCGGATTGGAGTCGCAGCACCTCGTGGATCGCGCGGATGTTGGCCAGCAGATTGGCGTGGGTGAGCACCACCCCTTTGGGGTCACCGGTGCTGCCCGATGTGTACTGGATGAAAGCGATGTCGTCGGCGGCGACCACCGCTGGCGGCGGCGCGGGCAGCGCGGCACGCTGCCGGCTCACGGTGATCACGTGGCGCAGGCCTGGTACCAGCGCTTCGAGCAGACGCGCCAGCGGCACAGCCTCGGGCACGGTGATCAGCGCCACGGTCTGCGCATTGGCCAAGATGCCCGCATGGCGGCGCACGTGATCCTCGATTTGCGCCCACCGCGCTGGAGGATAAATCGGCACCGGAATGGCCCCGGCGAGCAGAATGCCGTAGTAGCTGGTGAAATAGTCTGCACAAGTCGGCAGCATGATGGCCACGGTCTGCCGCGGCTGCACTCCCAGCGCCTGCAATTGCTGCGCCGCGAGTTGCGCCCCGCGCCAGAGATCGGCGTAGCTCAGCGTGTGCTCGCCGTCTTCGGCCAGAAGAATGATTTGCGTGCGATCGGCGTACCGCTGCACATGCCAGTCGAGCACGTCGAGCAAGGTGGCGGCCCGCTCGGGCACCGCGGCGTCAGCGCTGGCCTCGGCAGCCCGCGGCGATGTATCCGGCTCCCCGGCTGGCCAAGCACGCGCAGCTTTCGCTGTTGGCCACGACATTGCCCAATCCAACGCACGCAACAGGTCACGCGGCGTCTGCGCCTGTTGCAGCAGCTCTTCGGGCAGCGACAGGCCAAAGGTGCGCTCCACGCGCAGCAGCAATTCCACGCGCGCCAGACTGTCCAGACCGAGGTCGCGGTCGAGCGTGCTGTCGAGTTCTACCGTCCCGCCGCGCGGCGATTCGTGGTTCAGTTCGGTATAGAGGCCCTGCACCACGGAAAGCAAACGCGCGGACCTCTGCGCAGCGTCAGCCGCCCGCTCCACACCCCTCGTGCTGCGAGCAGAATCCATGTCCACCCCCTCCGCCTGCGCCCACGCACACGGCAAATCCGCGCTGCCGGCTGCTTGCAACCAGGTGTCGGTTGGACTGAATCCGCGCCGAATCGTGCCGATGCTCGAGCCGCGGCGAAGAAACCAAATGCAACTTCACCAGCCTTGTGCAGAACAGCTCCTGCCGCACACCGCGCCAGGGGCGGGTTGACTGCACGCCGCCTGAGCGCGCTGGCGGCACGCCGTCATTGCTCGTGGCAGATGCGGTGCTGCCGCGCCAGATGCATGATGCGCTCGATTTCGGCATCGCGGATGCCCAGCTCGCGCAACGCCTGCGCCGTGCGCGCCACATACTCCAATGTCGTGCCGTAACGCCCGCGACAGGTACGCAAAATGTCGATCAACCGGGCGTCGTCGAGGTCGCCGGTGTAGCTCGGGCTGTGTGGGGCCAGGGTAAAAGCTAGCGCCCGCACCACGCCCTGCGGGGTGTGGCAGGCAAGCCAGCGCGGGTCGTACACGGCGCGCGGCATCTCGCGCTTCCACAATAGCCGCAGCTCGCGTTCGGCCAGGTGCTGCGGCACGCGCAGCGCAATGCCGCGGCACGAACCTCCGGCCATCAGCGCAAACACCAACCCGGGGGCTTCTTCAGTCCCACGGTTGATGCGCGACCACATCCGCAGCGTCCGCCTCCAGCCCCATACCCGCGCGCTGCGCACTTCATCGTGGCTGACTTCCGGCCGCCAGATCAACGAGCCATAGCCGAATACCCAAAGATCACCCGGCGGCCGGGTAGCCAAAGTCTGTTCGAGCATGTCTTGCGGGTCGCGCCCAGGCAGTGGCGGCAGGCCGTGATCATCCAAAGCATCAGCGCTCATATTGCCATTTTCGGCAAAATACCCAGCCATTCTGCCATCCAGATCAAATTCGCCACACCTCGCCCGTGTTCGCGCTTTTGCTGCGCAAGCGGCCGCATCAGCTGGACACAGACTCACTGCGGCAACTCGGTGCTGCCCATCAAAAAGCGGTCGATCTCGCGCGCGGCCTGGCAGCCTTCGCGCCAAGCAGCCCGCTCGGCCGGGCTGCGTTCGTCCATTCGCCCGCCGGGCGAGCCGCGAAGGCCGGGCGCTGCCTCAGCGCGGCAACT
>JBFXEK010000299.1:0-3342 GCA_050180155.1 Thiomonas sp.
GCCCTTGATGACGATATCCGTCGGCGAGGGTGTTTCGACCTTGATTCCTTCGGGCATCTCTTTGACGATGGGGTGGGAAAAACCCAGCGACAGGTTGAGCTTGTTGCCCTGCGCCTGCGCCTTGAAGCCCACACCGACCAGAGTGAGTTTGCGCTCGAAGCCTTTGGACACCCCCTGCACCATGCCAGCGACCAAGGCGCGCATCGTGCCCGACATGGCATGTGCTTCACGCGAAGGGTTCGCCGGGGTAAAGGTCAGGGCGCCATTTTCCTGGGCGATACGCACACCGTCGAATTGCGCGCGCTGCAGCGTGCCCAGACCGCCTTTGACGGCGATGCTACCGGCACTCAGACTCACTTCAACGCCGGCAGGAATCTGCACGGGATATTTTGCGATACGTGACATGCGCGTTCTCCTTAGGCCACGTAACAGAGGACTTCACCGCCGACGCCGACCTGGCGCGCCTTGCGGTCGGTCATCAGGCCCTTGGGCGTGGAGACGATCGCCACACCCAAACCGTTCATCACCTGCGGAATGTCTTCCTTGCCGCGATAGACCCGCAGCCCCGGACGGCTGACACGCTCCAGGCGCTCGATCACCGGCTTGCCGGCGTAATACTTCAGCGAAATTTCGAGATCCGCCTTGGCATCGCTTTCGCGGCGGATCTGGTAGCCGTCGATATAGCCCTCTTCATGCAGGACCTGAGCGATTGCCGCTTTGATTTTCGAAGCGGGCATCGTTACCTTCGCCTTTTCGACCATCTGCGCGTTGCGAATCCGCGTCAGCATGTCGGCGATGGGATCACTCATGCTCATCAATACTCTCCTAGAAACTGTTGGCGTCTGGCCGCAGGGGCAAACCGCACTCGATTGACAGTTTGTCTGAACAATGACCCAGTGGGTTGACCAGCCGCTTACCAGCTGGACTTGGTCACCCCGGGGATTTCCCCGCGGAACGCCAGCTCACGGATTTTGCTGCGCGACAGGCCGAAGCGGCGGAAGGTGCCGCGCGGCCGACCGGTGATGGCGCAGCGGTTGCGCAGTCGCGTCGGGCAGGAGTTGCGCGGCAGTTGTTGCAGCTTCAGACGCGCCTCGTAGCGCTCCTCGAACGATTTGGACGAGTCTGCAATGATGGCCTGCAGTTCGGCACGCTTGGCGGCGAATTTCGCAACCAGGTCTTCGCGCTTTTTTTCGCGGTTGATGAGCGACAGTTTTGCCATGGTGACCTCAATTCTTGAACGGGAAGCGAAATGCCGCGAGCAGCGCCTTGCACTCCTCGTCCGTTTTCGCCGTCGTGGTGACGCTGATGTTCAGCCCACGCAGCGCATCGATTTTGTCGTATTCGATCTCGGGGAAGATGATTTGCTCTTTCACCCCGATGTTGTAGTTGCCGCGCCCATCGAACGCACGCGCCGAAATACCACGAAAATCGCGCACACGCGGCAGCGCAATGGTGACGAAGCGATCGAGAAAGTCGTACATCCGCGCCCCGCGCAGCGTCACCATGCAGCCGATGGGCAGGTTTTCACGGATCTTGAACCCGGCAATCGCCTTGCGCGAACGGGTCACCACCGGTTTTTGGCCGGCGATTTTGGCCAAATCGCCGACGGCGTGTTCCATGACTTTTTTGTCAGCCACCGCCTCGGACACGCCCATATTGAGCGTCACTTTGGTCAGGCGCGGCACTTCCATGACCGACTTATAGCCGAATTTGGCCATCAGTTCGGGCACGATTTTTTCTTTGTAAACCGTTTGCAGGCGCGACATAAATCCTCCGGTCAGCCCTTGATCTGCTCGCCACTGGACTTGAAGACGCGCACTTTGCTGCCATCAGCCAGAATCTTGAAACCCACGCGATCGGCTTTGCCGGTGGCCGGGTTGTAAATGGCGACATTGCTCTGGTGGATCGGCAGGTCGCGCGACACCACGCCGCCGGCCTCACCGCGCATCGGGTTGGGGCGGACGTTTTTTTTCACCGTGTGCACACCCTCGACGACGTTGTGCTGCGCATCGACACGCGCGGTCACACGGCCACGGCGGCCCCTGTCGCTGCCGGCAATGACGATGACTTCGTCATCTCTGCGAATCTTGTTCATCACAAATCCTTTTCTCGCGCGCTCAGAGTACTTCGGGCGCCAGCGAAACGATCTTCATGAAGCGCTCGGTGCGCAGTTCGCGCGTCACCGGGCCGAAAATACGCGTCCCGATGGGTTCGAGCTTGGAGTTGAGCAACACCGCGGCGTTGCCATCGAACTTGATGAGCGAGCCATCCGTGCGACGCACACCCTTGGCAGTGCGCACGACCACGGCGTTGTAGACCTCGCCCTTTTTCACCCGGCCCCGCGGTGCGGCCTCCTTGATGCTGACCTTGATGATGTCGCCCACGCCGGCGTAACGGCGCTTGGAGCCGCCCAGCACCTTGATGCACATGACGGATTTGGCGCCCGTATTGTCGGCAACATCCAGTCTGGATTGCGTCTGAATCATGTATTTTCCTTCACCCAACTTAGCGCGCGGCGCACGCCAGTCTTGGATCCCTGGTGCGGGAATTGACCTGTGGAGTTCACCTTTTCCGCCAGCCGTCGCTTTGGTTTTGCAGGGCCGGCGCGATCCGCCGGGTGGCCTACACGCCAGGCTCAGCACCAGCCTAGCCAGCACAATCTGCTTCGTTTGCTCAAGCGGTTTAAGGTAAGCGGGTAATTGTGCTTGTCTCCAAAATGATTGTCAAGACCCTGGGCAAGCCCCGTGCCTGTCTTTGCGACGGGCACGCCGCCGGGTGCTCAGCGATGCGCGCAGCGCCGGCAGATCCACTCGCTGGCCGCCACGCCCGCCACGATCACCGCCGCGTAGTCCCAAACCGAGCCTTCGCGCACAAGTCCGCTGGCGACCAGGGTCAGATGCACGACCCAAGACGCCATCGCGGCCGGCCCGACGCGCCGCATCCAGGCAGCAGCACAGCCTCCGCGCCAGACCACACCGGCTAGCGCCCCAGTTGCCGCACCGACGCACAGCGGCATGACACTGGTTTGCACAAACCACAGCAAAAAGATCGACATCGTCGGACGTGCTAGAAAGACGGGTTGTCCAAAAAGTGTTTGCGCTGCGCCGCACCTGCGGTTAATCCGGATGCCGACAGCAGGGAGCCTCGGATACTGTATGGTGTATGAGACCGTCAACCGCAGTTCCCCTTGGGGCATTCTTGATTTGATCGAGATCAGGTGGCCGGGATCACCACAGTTCTTAAAATCACAATTTAATTATGTTGCTCGCCGCCGTCGGACTCAACCACCAGACCGCTCCCGTCGGAGTGCGCGAGCGATTGGCGTTTTCGGCCGACACCTTG
>JBFXEK010000300.1:0-3341 GCA_050180155.1 Thiomonas sp.
AACCCACTTGAAATTCAACAGAGCCAATAAAAGGCGGTGGGCAAGCTGCGGATCGGCGGCTGGTAACCTGCGCCGAACCACAAACTCCCCAGCACACCGTATATCAGCAGACTGCCCACGCCAAGCAGGGCGAACAGCGAACTGGCAGCCAGGCTGCTGCGGCTGAAATGCCGGGGATAGAGCAGCAATACGAGCAGCAGCGCCCCCGACAGCAGCACGACGCCGTCAGGCCGTCGCGCCACCCAGAACGCCAGCCCCGCGGACAGCAGGCCGAGCAGCACGCTCAGCACCCAGGCCACACGCGCGCGCAGCAACAGCCCGGGAATCATCAAAATCAGGCCGAGGCCGATCACCACATGCGGAAATGCCGCCAAATCGGCCAGCTTGGAGATGCCCTCTGCGCCATGCTCGACGATGCCGAGCACGGCCAGCCGCACATGAAGGAATTGCGGACTGATCTGCGCGACCCCGCTGCCCAGCGCCAGCAGCGCGGCGAGCAGTTGCGGGCCGGTGTTTTGCCAATCCTGCACTAACAGCCGCACGGCCGTCCCGGCCTTGGCCTTGAGCACGCGCCACAGGCTGGCTTTGGGCAGCTCGGCAGGAGGTTGCGGAGGAGTTTGCGTGCTGGACATGGCGTAAGTATCGGCGATGACGCCACGGCGCTGGCGGCGGCGCGCTACGCCGCGAACCAGGCGCGGTGCCCGCTGTCGTCGTGCAACTGGCTCCAGCCGCAGCCGTACAGCTGCTGCAATCGTTCGATCTGCCAGGCGGTGGCGGCAGGAGCGAAACACCACCCCGGCTTGGCATCGCGCAAACCCAAGCCGAGCACATGCGTGGCCTGCTGCGCGACCCAGTTCACGTCGTGACCGCAGAACACGACCACGCGATCGGCCAGGCTACGCAGCACCTCGCCGACCAAAGCCTGGTGTCCGGGATCCTGGAATGCCACCGGTTCGTCGAGCAGCAGCAGCGGGCAGTCCTGCGCCAGCGCCTGCGCCAGGGCCACGCGCTGGCGTTCCCCCGCAGACAGCGCCAGCACGTCGCGGTCACGCAACGACCAGGCGTCGACCCGCTGCAAAACGTCGCGTGCCGCCAGCGCCTGCGGCCGCGGCTGCGACAGCTCGACCAAAGCAGCCACCGACAGCGAAAAACGGTCTCGCGGTTGCGCCGGCATGAAAGTGCGCAGTCTCGCCAGCCTTGCGGCGTTCAGGCCAGCGAGCGAGTGGCCATCGAATGCGACCTGCGCCCCCATCCCGGCCAGCGGCAACAAGCCGGCGATTTGCCGCAGCAGGGTCGATTTGCCCGCGCCGTTGCGACCGATGATGCCTAGCCGTTGGCCGCGCTGCAGCGCAAAGCCGACGGCACGCGCCAGCGGCTCGCACCGTGGCGCAGCAACGACATCGAGTGCCTGCACTTGTAAACCGCGCTCCAAGTTCATGGCGAGCGCCGCAGCATCAAGATGAACACCGGCGCGCCGGCCAGCGCCGTGACCGCACCCACCGGCAACTCGTACGGCATGGCCGCTGTCCGCGCCAAGGTATCGGCCGCCACCACCAGCGTCGCCCCCGCCAGTGGCACCGCCCAGACCAGATCGCGCATGCGCTGCATGCCCAGCAGCCGCAGCGCCTGCGGCACGACCAAGCCGACGAACCCCACCGCGCCGGCGATGGCGACCGACGCGCCCGTGCCCAGCGCGGCAAGCACAACCAGTTCGAGTCGTGCGCGCGTCACGGGCTCGCCAAGCAGCCAGGCAACGTCGCTGCCGAGCATCAGCCGGTCGTAGCGCCGTTGCCGCCAAGCCAACCAGATGCTCAGCGCCGCCGCCAGGGCGCAAAGCCACGCGCCATGCGTTGCCCCGGAGAGATTGCCTACCAGCCAGAACATCGCACCGCGCAATTGCTGATCGGGTACCAGGCTAAGCAGCAGGGTGGACAGCGCCGCGGCGAGCGCGGCGAGCATGGCGCCGAGCAAAATGAGCTGCGCCGAGGCTTCATCGTCACGGCTGGCCAGAATGCGCCGGCCGAGTAGCAACAACAGCAGCAGCGCCACGGCGGCGCCCAATACGCTGCCGGCCCAGAGCGCAGCTCCCAGCAGCAAGGCGATGATCGCCCCCAGCCCCGCGCCGCCCGAGGCGCCGAGCACATACGGATCGGCCAGCGGGTTGCGCAGCAAAATCTGCATCGCCAGCCCGGCCTGCGCCAGCAAGGCGCCCACGCCGGCGCCCGCCAGCACCCGCGGCAATCGCAACTGCCAGATCAGCGCCTCGTCCCAGCCGCCATCGCCTGCCGCGAGCGACAGCGTCAGCACCGCCGCGAGCAGTAGCGGCAGGCCCCAGCGCCACAGCCGCAGCCGCCGCTGCAGCGGGCCGGAGACAGCCGGTTCGGCGTTCATGCGCACTGAATGAAATCTTCCATCACTGCGCCGGCCGCCAGGTCACGCCGACGAACACCCCGAACGGCTCGCGGTTGTAGCCGTAGACCGTCTGGTATTTTTTGTCGAACAGGTTTTGCACCCGTGCATTCCAGCTCCACTGCGGGGTGATCGCGCCGCTGGCGGTGAGATCGACCGTGGTGTAACCGCCCAGGTTCACGCGGGTCGACGGGTACGAGAAGTAGTTGTAATCCCAGCGCGGGCCGGTGTAATGGACAGCCGCGCCGACCAGCACCCCGCCGATGTCGTGCTGCACCTCAGCATTGGCCAGGGTGCGGGCGCGGCGCTGCAGAATCGGCTCGCCCGGCTGGGTGAGATCGCGCGGCTCCTGCAAGGTCAGGTTGGCGTGGTAGCTCCAGCCGCGGGTCGCCCCCTGTGCCGAGAGTTCGACTCCGCGGGTGCGGGCGCTGGCGATGTCCTGGAAACGGAAGTTTTGGCCATACGCCCATTGATTGGTCGCCTTGGTCTGAAACGCCGTGGCGCGCCACACGTTGGGCCCCTGCGACCATTGCAACCCGGCTTCGATGGTGCGCGCCTTTTCGGGCTGCAAGTTGGGGTTACCCGCGTTCGGGTCGTACAAATAACCCAGCGGCGGGGCGTTGAACGCGGTGGAGTAGCTGGCAATCGCCTTGAAACCACCGCCGAGCTCGCGGCCGTAGCCGAAATAGCCGGTGTTCTGCCCGCCGTAACCGTCGATCGCGTCGTGGCGGACGTTGAGCTGCAGATCATTGCCGGCAAAGCTGCCGTCGATGCCGGCGAACACCGCGCGGGCGTTGCGGCTGGTGTCGAACGCGCCGGAGTAATACGGGCCGTAGTCGTAGCGGCCGACGATGGACTGGCGTTGCAAGTCGAGCCCGCCGGTGGCCGTCCACCCGGGCGTGAGGGTGACGGTGTTGCGCCACGCGAGCTGC
>JBFXEK010000301.1:0-3331 GCA_050180155.1 Thiomonas sp.
GCGCCGCGTCACCCGCTTCTTCTGCGCGTACTCGTAGCTGGCAAAGCTCAATTGTTGCGTTGGCGGCGGGCGTTTCTTCATGAGGCTTTACCTATGCAGGTTTCGGGCCGAATTGTTCAGTGCTTCCTTAGGCAGATTATTTGCGTCACGACTTCGAACCGCAGTGCGGGCAGCGCGTTATCCAGCGGCCGTTTTCAAAGCGAGCTTCGAGCTGACCGCGCCCGCAGCAGGCGCAAGCGATGCCGGAATCCGCCCAGCCAGTAACGGCCACCGCGTCGCCGTCGAGCGCGCCCAGCCAGGCGGCGGCAGTTTCTGGCCGCATCGGCAGCAGCCCGGCGCGCGGCGTGTCGAATCGCCAGCCGGGGCCTTCGGGATCGCCCTGGCACGACCAGCAGTGATGCTCAAGCACGCCGCCGCGCATTCGCTCAAGCACCAAGCCGGTCGCGCTGCAGACCGGGCAAGCAACCTCAAAAGCGCCGATCTTCGGATTCCAGGCTGTTCGCTGGCGCTGCGGCGCAGAAATCCTCGCCCCAGCCGGCAGATCCGCGAGCGCGCGGCGGAGGGCCTCTTGATCATGCTGGCTTTGCATCGGGCGACGCTCGAGGGCGCCGTCCACGAGCTGGATGGCGGCCAGCCGGTCGAATGGTGCAACGAAAAGCGCAGGGCTTTGGCCCTTTGCGTTGGCGCCGCGTCGCCACTCAAGCTGGCGGTTATGGCAGCTTATGCAAAGGGCAGACGACACGATGACCCGCAAGTCGCTGCGCCCGCATCGGTAGCAAAAAACGCTTTCCGCCTGCGCCTGCGCCGCTGCACCGCCAGCGTGGAATTTGCCGACCTCGCACCCATGACACGCCGAGCCCGGTAGAGCGCGTTGCCAGCGCTCGCCGCAGGCCTCGGGGGACAACGTCGCCCGCAGCCGTTGGCAGTCAAAAACCGGCGCTGGCGCCCAATCGACGTGGCGGTACGCGGGGTGGCTGCGCTCCATCAGCCGCCCGTCCGCTTCGCCAATTCGCGCCGAGCGAGCAGCGCGCCAAGCTCCAAAATACGGCCCGGAGAAACGCCCTGCTCGCGCGCTAGCCGATGCACCAGATCAAAAACCTCGCCAGGCACAACCGCCGCCAGCCGCCGTGCCCCGCGTTCCCGAAGCCGGCTTCGATAGCGCGCCTGGCGCTGGGCGGCGGTCAGTGGGGCGGGGGCCTTTTGCGGGAGGTCGTTTTGAGGTGCCATGCCGCGCATGATGCGGTCACGACTCGCCGTGATCGGTCACGACGCCCGCGTGATCGGTCACGGCAAGCCGCGTGACCCATCACGCGCCAAAAGCCACCGCCCGCCCAAGAAAAAAAGCCACCTGCTAGTGCAAGGTGGCTTTGATTTTTGTGGGCTCTATTGTGGGACTGATTCCAAAATCGCCCGTAAGTTGTTGATTTATAAGGCCATCTGGCGGAGAAGGAGGGATTCGAACCCTCGATGCGGAAAACCGCATACCGGATTTCGAGTCCGGCGCATTCGACCACTCTGCCACCTCTCCTGGATGTGTCGAACTCGCAATTGTAGCATCAAATCTCAGGCCGCCAGCACGAACTGCCTGCAGCGAGCGGGTGATGGGTAGGTTGAAAGGCGGCCGTCTCTAGGTGTTCAGTCCCGGCACGAGATGCATCAGATCAATCCTAAATCTTGCAGGCTCGGTTCAATTGCTGGCAGATGAATTCATGCGCGCCAGGCCTTTCAAGGTCTTGAGCCTGCGGCCGACCTTGTCGGTGGCAATGAAGTTGCCCCCAAATATGCCCCCGCATTCCCCCGGATGCATGAGAACCTATGAGAACTTGAGATCGGCGGCCGCAGAGGGAAAATAGAAAAGGCCCGCACCTTCATGGAAGTATGCGGGCCTTGGATTGGTGCCGACTGCCGGGATCGAACTGGCGACCTACGCGTTACGAGTGCGTTGCTCTACCAACTGAGCTAAGTCGGCGAAAACCTGAGCGCGCGAGTATAGCGCACCGATGTGTGTTGCCGTCCGCTGGTGTTGTCCACAACCCTGTAACAGCCTTGGTAGCGAGCAGGCCCTAGACTGGCGCGACCACTTTGCCAGGAGCCCGCCATGTGTGCCGATGACCGATTCGATGATGCTCGCGCACTGCTGAACGTATCAGCTGCGTCGAGCAGCGCAACTACGCGCCGGACGGCACTCCGGTTCGGTCTGGGGGCCGGCTATGCGGCGGCGGCGTTGCCGGTGTTCGCGCAGACGGCGATCAACACGCCGGCCGCGGGACTGACGGCGGGGCAGGTGGCGATCGACGTGGGCGGCTTTGCCTTGCCAGCCTACTGCGCGCAGCCCGAGGGGCGGCGTGATCTGCCGGTGGTGCTGGTGCTGCCGGAGATCTTTGGCGTGCACGCCTATATCGCCGACACGGTGCGGCGCCTGGCACACGCAGGCTACCTGGCGATTGCGCCTGAGCTGTTTGTGCGCCAGGGCGATGCCAAGGCGTACACCGACATCCCGAAGCTCATGAGCGAGGTGATTGCCAAGGTGCCCGATGCCCAAGTGCTGGCCGATCTGGACGCCACGGTGGCCTGGGCGGGGGCGCACGGCGGTGATACCGGCCGCTTGGGCGTGACGGGCTTTTGCTGGGGCGGACGGCAGGTGTGGCTGTACGACGCGCACAACCCGAAGGTGAGGGCCGCCGTGGCCTGGTACGGCCGCCTGGTGGGCGAGCCCACGGCGCTGGCGCCGCGCCAGCCGGTGGACGTGGCGGACGAGTTGCACGGCCCTGTGCTGGGCCTGTACGGCGGGGCCGACACCGGCATCGGGCAGGACACGGTGGAGCGCATGAAGGCTGCGCTGGCGGCCGCGGGGCGTGCGGGCCATGCGGCCGCGGCGGCTTCTCAGTTTGTGGTCTACCCCGACGCGCCGCACGCCTTTCACGCCGACTATCGTCCGAGCTACCGTGCGGCCGCTGCGCAGGACGGCTGGCAGCGCATGCTGGCCTGGCTGCGCCAGTATGGTGTGGCTTGAGCTGCACGCCAATTTATATGCGAAATATGCCTGCAGCCGGCGTACAGTAAGCGCAGGCAGCTATCATTACAGTAGTATTTTGGGTGGCGAATCAGCCGCGTGCCACCGGCAGGCCCGGGGTGCGGCACCATTCGCTCCAGCTGCCGGCGTACAGGCCGGCGGGGGCATAGCCGGCCAGTTCCATGGCCAACACGTTGGGCACGGCGCTCACGCCGCTGCCGCAGTGGTGCACCACGCCGGCGGGGTCGCGCCCGGCCAGCAGGGCGCTGAACTCGGCTTTCAGCACGCTGGCGGGTTTGAAGCGGCCATCGGCCTGCA